>NZ_JADQBH010000148.1 GCF_016278715.1 Marinilabilia sp.
CCTGATTTTCAGACATAAAGGTCATTCATAAATCTGGAGATTTGCAAAGGACTTTAGTAAATAAATTTTTATTTTTAATGAAATGATAAACGTGATCCGTAAGAATCAATTTTTTTTGAAGATATCAGAATTAATTAGTGAACTTTTCAAGCTGCTTCATAACAAATATTTTTACATCGGTTTGTTAACGCTTATAGTGGGTATGGAGCTGAATTTCTATTCCCAGAAATACCTGCTTAATTATATTCAAAACGGGAAATCTTTACCGATACTTTCTGACCTGGTATTAGACAACATACCGTTGTGGGACATTGATTATTTGTATGATATTTTTTCTATTGTTTCCCTTCTTGTGCTGGTTGTTTTCATTATAGATAAACGAAAGTACCAGAGCATTCCTTATTTTCTGGTGCTGAGCGGTATTTTTCAGATTGTCCGAGGCTTTTTTATTGTTCTTACTCCTTTTGGCAATCCGATGGGGTTTGACGGAACTGAAGGGCCGTTTAATGGGTTCACAGACATTGAACTTGGCGTTTACCCTTCCGGCCATACGGGTATTGCCTATTTATATTTTTTATTGGTTAAAGCGAAACCTTACAGGTACATTCTTCTTTTTTCAGTTTCAGTAATTATTTTGGCCCTGTTCTTTTCAAGAGGACATTATACGATAGATATTCTGTCGGGAGTATTTTTTGCCTATGCTATAAAGTGCTTTGGAGACAGGCATTTGCTTAGATATTTCGGTGATAATAGTGCGGATAAAGAGACGGATAAGTAAGATAATCCGCGAGGTGTTCACACGTTTGTTTTTGAACCTTTTGCCCGGTCGTATTGTGGCTCGCGGCATAGTCGTAATACGTTAAACTAAAAGGGCTTACTTAGATGGTTGTAAATGCTCTACTCGAGCCGGTCTTTTTCAGAAGGTCTGTAGATATAAACCACTCCGTAAGCAGATGCTTTTTGTCTTTTTAGGTCCGGGTCCAGATTGTTAAATGAAGCTTCCACTTCATTCCAGATACTCACGATAAGCTCATCTGCGGTTTCTCTTTCAATAGCCACTTTATCGTGCATTTTTTGGGAAGTCTTGAGTAAGTCTTTGTGAAAATCGTAGTTCTCCTGAAACTTTTCGAACCGCATCTTGACCATGGCAAGGGTCGGATTGAAAACTCTGGAACCTCCCTGGCTCATTCGTTTTTCTTCTCCCTGAATGACTTTTTTGCCCCAGTCCATGAGTTGCTGTTCGGTGTTGATCTCCGGAATGGCTTTGTTCTCCTGATCCAGCCCGTAAAAAGTTCTGACTTCCGGTTTTAATTCGCCCCGGGTAATGGCCATATTTACCACCTGGAGAAAATGCGAAAGATACATCCTGGACATTTTGAATTGCTCTGCCAATGATTTTCCGAACTTGCCCTGGCGGTCGCGACTAAATTGATATTGTTGAATGGCTTGTTCGTATTGGGGCACAAATGCTTTGATGTCAAAGAGGCGTTTTTGTGAAAAGGCGAGTTCCATGGGAGGGAGTTGGGCTCCAATACTTTGTGCGGTTTTTAGCGCCCTAAGGCGGGCCTGATCAGTGTTTGGAAGTCGTCTGTATGGCATGGTCTTTTGATTTGATGGGGTTTGAAGTTATAAAAAAGATTGGCTACATACAAGACTTATAGAGATTTAACAAAAAGCCCGCTTCCTGATGACCTTTATTGATCAGCAGAAGCGGGCTTTTAATATGATTCTGTATGTTAGTCCTGAAGACTGGCTTTCAGGAATTCACGGTTCAGACGTGCGATGTTTGCAAGAGAAATCCCTTTGGGGCATTCAACTTCACAGGCACCGGTATTGGTACAGTTACCAAATCCCAACTCGTCCATCTTGGCTACCATGTTTTTGGCGCGACGGGTAGCTTCTACGCGGCCTTGGGGGAGCAATGCCATCTGACTGACCTTGGCTGATACAAACAACATGGCTGAGCCGTTTTTACAGGCCGCTACACAGGCCCCGCAACCGATACATGAAGCCGCATCCATGGCTTCATCCGCATCGGGCTTGGGAATGGGAATGGCGTTGGCATCGGGAATTCCGCCAGTGTTCACGGATACATAGCCTCCTGAAGCAATAATCTGGTCAAAGGCAGTACGATCAACGATGAGGTCTTTTATAACCGGGAATCCTGCTGAACGCCAGGGCTCAATAGTGATGGTCTGTCCATCCTTAAACTTACGCATGTGCAACTGACAGGTTGTTACATCATCGTCGGGTCCGTGCGGACGGCCGTTGATGTATAGTGAGCACATGCCGCAGATACCTTCGCGGCAGTCGTGGTCGAATGCCACGGGCTCTTCCCCTTTGTTAATCAATTGTTCGTTGAGGATGTCAAACATCTCAAGAAATGAACTGTCGGTAGATATATTGCTGAGCTCATAAGTTTCGAACCGGCCTTTGGCTTTGGGGCCGGCCTGACGCCAGACTTTGAGTTTGATATTTATTGAATTCTCCATGATTGATACTTCGTTTTTAGTTAACAACCCGTTTACTTGTAGTTCCGCTGGACCAGTTTCACTACTTCAAACTTCAACTCTTCTTTATGAAGTTCAGGCTCCTGGTCGTCCCCTTTGAACTCCCAGCAACCGGAATAAGCAAATTTGTCGTCCTGACGCAGTGCTTCTCCTTCTTCGGTTTGGAATTCTTCACGGAAGTGACCTCCACACGACTCTTCACGGTGCAGTGCATCGCGGGCCATCAGGTCACCAATTTCAATGAAATCTGCCAGACGGGCTGCTTTTTCCAGTTCTATGTTCATATCTTCTTCCGATCCGGGAATGCGAACATTGCTCCAGAATTCCTTTTTGATGGCCTGGATTTTTTCGATGGCTTCTTGCAAACCTTCTTTGTTACGGGCCATTCCCACAAAGTCCCACATTACAAGACCCAGCTCTTTGTGGATGCTGTCCACCGAACGGTTACCCTTGATGCTTATCAGTTTTTCGAAATGTCCTTTAGCTGCTTTTTCAGCTTCTTCGAACTCTTTCTCCTCTGTGGTCATACGCGGTGTGGCAATGTCGTCGGCCAGATAGTTCTGAATGGTGTAAGGCAACACAAAATATCCGTCGGCCAGTCCCTGCATCAATGCGGAAGCTCCCAAACGATTGGCACCGTGGTCCGAGAAGTTGGCCTCACCGGCGGAGAATAATCCTGGAACGCTGGTTTGCAATTCGTAATCGACCCAGATTCCTCCCATTGTGTAGTGAATAGCAGGGTAAATCATCATGGGTGTTTCGTATGGATTGTCGTCCACGATTTTTTCGTACATCTGAAAAAGGTTCCCATATCGTGCTTTGATGGCATCACTTCCCAGGCGGTCAATAGACGATTTAAAATCAAGGTAAACAGCCAGGCCGGTGTTTCCGACTCCGTAACCGGCGTCGCAACGCTCCTTGGCGGCACGAGAGGCCACGTCGCGGGGAACGAGGTTTCCGAAAGCAGGATATCGACGCTCCAGGTAATAATCGCGGTCTTCTTCAGCAATTTCGGTTGGCTTCAGTTTGCCGGCACGAATGGCTTCGGCATCCTCTTTTTTCTTGGGAACCCAGATGCGTCCGTCGTTACGAAGTGATTCTGACATCAGCGTAAGCTTACTCTGGAATTCTCCGTGAACAGGAATACAGGTGGGGTGAATCTGTGCAAAACAGGGGTTGGCAAACATTGCGCCTTTCTTGTAGGCTTTCCAGGCAGCCGAACCGTTGGATCCCATGGCATTGGTTGAGAGGAAAAAAGTGTTTCCATATCCTCCGGTTGCCAGCACGACGGCATGTCCGAAGTGGCGTTCCAGTTTTCCGGTTACCAGGTTGCGGGAGATAATACCGCGTGCTTTTCCGTCCACCATCACAATTTCAACCATCTCGTTGCGGGTGTAAAGCTTTACGCTTCCGGCATTTACCTGGCGCATGAGGGCCTGATAGGCACCGAGCAATAACTGCTGTCCGGTTTGTCCTTTGGCGTAGAACGTCCGGCTCACCTGAGCACCACCAAACGAGCGGTTGTCCAGCAATCCGCCATATTCACGGGCAAAAGGAACACCTTGTGCCACGCACTGGTCGATGATGCTGTTACTTACCTCAGCCAGACGGTGTACGTTGGCCTCACGGGCACGATAATCACCACCTTTTACAGTGTCGTAGAACAGGCGGTAAACAGAGTCACCGTCATTGGGGTAGTTCTTGGCTGCGTTGATACCACCCTGTGCTGCGATTGAGTGCGCACGACGGGGTGAATCCTGAATGGTGAAGACTTTCACATTGAAGCCCATTTCACCAAATGAAGCAGCTGCAGAAGCACCTGCCAGTCCGGTACCAACAACAATGATGTCGAGTTTTCTTTTGTTTGCAGGGTTAACCAGTTTCTGGTTAGCTTTATAGTTTTCCCATTTCTGAGCCATTGGCCCTTCGGGAATCTTTGCATCTATTTTTACCATAATCTCTCCGGTTTAAAAATTTTAGCCTTGATAGAACAAATACTGAAGCACTGGGATGATCGAGAATCCGAAACCAATGAGTACAGCAAAAAGGTTGCCCAGTACAGTCAGTCGTTTTCTCCAGATTTCATTGCTGAAACCGATGGTCTGAAAAGCAGACCAGAAACCATGCGACAGGTGAATGGCAAGCCCTACAGCAGCAATTACATATACAATCACCACCCACAGGTAGCTGAATGTGTAATTTACCAAAGCATAGGAATTCTCTACCTCCGTTTCAACACCCCCAATTGTTATGGTGGTGTGTTCCAGCAAGGGATCACCGGTCAGTTTCATTTTAACCCAGAAGTGAGCAATGTGCAAAACCAGAAATGCAGCAATGGTAATCCCCAGAACCAGCATGTTCTGTGAGGCCCATGTTACACCGGTGGTCTTTTTCCCAGATGCATATCGGGCCGACCCACGTGCTTTCCTGTTTTCAATGGTTAGCTTAATACCATACAGGATGTGAATCAGAAATCCAATGGCCAATAAAGGCTCAATGACACGAATGGCCGGGTTGGTTGCCATAAAGTGTGCTCCGGCGTTGAAAAATTCACCCCCGTCGGGGATTAAAAGAAACGAGTTCACGGTAAGGTGAACCAGCAGGAACGTAATCAGAAAAAGTCCTGAGAGGCTCATCAGCAACTTCTTCACAATAGAAGAACCAAGTGTACTGCTCATAAATTCATTATTTTTTAGTTGTATCTCGATTTTATTTGTACCCGTATGGGATTTTAGACCCGCAAAGGTAGACGCTACGTTTTTTATTCGCTAAGAAAAATAAAGAAATTGTTCTTTATTTATAACTAATCTAATTTGCAGTCGCCTCGATTTCCTGATTTGAAGGATATTTTTACATCTTTGGCGAATAATTTAACATCGCGTGCAGGTTTTTGGAAGGAAAGTGTGAACAAATATAAAACATTTTGAGATTTACTCTTTTCTGAAAAAGGTGTTTTGCAACACGTCAATATTTTGATTATGCACATTCGAAGAATAATAGGTAAGGGAGGGGCTCCTGTGCTTTTCCTGCATGGATTTCTGGAATCAGGAGAGATTTGGAATTCCTGGTTGAGCAGGCAGGCATGGATTGCTGATCTTTTGATCGCCGATTTGCCGGGGCACGGGAAAAGCCGGGAGTGGGAAAACGACCCTGGATTTTCGGGCTGGAGTGAGGTTCTGATGAATCAGGTTGATGAGTTGTATGGAGAAGCCAAACAGGTTCATCTGGTAGGCCATTCCATGGGGGGGTATCTGGCCCTTGAAATGGCGCTTCTTTTCCCACGGCGCATAGGACGAATTGTTTTGTTGCATTCCACACCCATGCCTGATACTTCGCTCCAGATTCAACGCCGCAAAAGGCAGATTGCACTCATTGAAAAAGGAAGAAAGTCTTTGCTGGTACAAAATGTGGGCTTGTCAATGTTTGCGCCCGAAAACCGTGACCGGCTGGGTGACATAGGTGAAGAGCTAAACCGGGAGGCCCGGAAATGTTCCGACTTAGGAATGGTAAATACACTGAATGCTATAATGGACCGGGCGGACTACCGTGCCGTTATGACCCGAAAGATGCGGGAAATTTTACTAATTACCGGAGGGCAGGACCCTTTCATGCCGGCAGAGTATTACAAATTTCTTTTGTCTAAATATCCTGAAATGTCTCATTTTCATTTCGAAGGTTGTGGTCATGCTTCATTTCTTGAAGTTCCTGTGCTTTCGCTGCAAATTGTTAAAAGATTTCTTGATGAAGGGTAATGGTTTTTTTTTTCAAGGGAAAATACCATGTTTGACCGACTGATAAAGCCCGTTCTGTTTTGTAATGTTTCAAAGTTTTATATTTTTGTTGACAAATAGGAAAAAGAAATAAATTTTTTACCAACCAATACATTTATTATCATGGAAGATGATGTTCAAATTTTGCTGGAAAGCGCAGAAGAAAATATGCAAAAGGCCATTGACCATCTCGACCGGGAGCTGGGAAAAGTCCGTGCCGGTAAAGCAAATCCGAAGATGCTGGATGGAATAATGGTAGATTATTACGGTTCCATGACACCTCTTCAGCAAGTGGCCAGTGTCAATACTCCTGATCCACGTACCATTGCTGTTCAACCCTGGGAGCGTGGGATGATTGGTCCAATTGAAAAGGCAATCATGAATGCAAATCTTGGACTAAACCCTGATAATAACGGAGAACTGGTTCGGATAAATATTCCGCCACTTACCGAAGAACGTCGTCAGGGGCTTGTTAAACAGGTAAAAAAGGAGGGTGAGGAAGCCCGGGTCAGTATTCGCAATGCCCGTCGTGATGTTATGAATGATTTGAAGAAACTTAAGAAAGACGGGTTGCCCGAAGATATGGAAAAAGATGCGGAAGACCAGGTGCAAAAGCTGACTGATAATTTCACAAAAAAGGTGGATGAGTTGCTTGAAAAGAAAGAAAAAGATATTATGACCGTATAAAGCAGCATTACTGGTTTGTTAAACGTCCGTATTTTTTGCGGACGTTTTTTTTGCCCAATTTTGAATCCACGCTGAATAAATTCTTTGTTGCTAATATCTTTGTCGCAGGATGTTTTTAGTCATCGTTAACAACAATTTAACTCTGAGTTGAAATGTTCTGTGCCTTACTCTTGACAAAAATACCTCTTTTCGGAGCAGACTCCATTTTTATAATTCGGCTTTCTTCTCTCTTTCCACCAACTGTTCGGCTCTTTTGATAGCATTTTCTCTTTCCATTTCCATCAGTGAGAACTCAGTTTTCTTTTTTTGAACCGTTTCTTTTAATGCGTGCAGAATAGCATGGATATAACTGCTTAACTGTCTGGTTTTCAAAACAGTGGTTTTCGTGCCCCCACCTTCAAGCCAGTCGAAAAGGATGCTTTTAATAAAAACCTCTTTGTATCCGGGAATTTTTTCATGATGTGAGGTCAGGCTGTTATTAAACAAAAATGGGGGGCTGAGGATGTGAAAAGCTGTGGCCAGGGCATCTGCTTGTGCAACCCCGGAAAAAGCCTTGTCAATGCCGGATGCAGGTATTTTCAGAGCGCTTTTTTTTGTCGGGTCGAACAATTCCCATGAACCCCAGTTTGCCTCTGTTTTAAGATTTCTGAGGATCTCCCGGAGCTTATTTTGGATGGATTCTCCAATTTCAATGGTATATTCCAGAAGCCAGATAAATCCTTCAATTTCGGCCGACTTCAAGACGTACTGAAACATGGAAGATACCTCCTGATGGTGATATTTAAGTTGGGTATTTTCTTTGATCCGCTGCGTCAGACGATCCAGGCTGCTTATTGTTCGCTTTGATGCAGCCTCTTTTTCAATTTGTTGAATGAGGGTGGCAAGTTCGGCTTCATACTCCTCTAATTTTTGTCGCAGAAAGTATTGTTTCAGGAATAGTTGCCTTGAGTCGTCGGATTCGTTTTCCTGCTTGCCAAAAACCCCAAAAAACAACGCTTTCAGTCCGGGATAAGCTCCTGCTTTTTCAATGTCGAAGTCGGGGATCGAAGCTTTGGAAAGTTTCGTCGTTATTTTCTTCTTATTCCGTTTGGTTGTTTTTTGTTCTTTAATAAGATTATCCAGAAAGTTATTGAGTGCCTGCTGCCGGATGACTTCCTTACGTGCTGTTGTTAGTTGTTTAGTAATTCCCTGAAACATGGTTAATCGTTTTTGTGGTTTTAAATCTTCAGGGGAGGGTTATCTATTTCAAAACAGAATGTTGTTTGATAAATGTAAACAATTATGATACTATTAAGTTGACTGCGGATAATTTTATATGATTGGATTATTGAAAAAATCCTTCCGGGATGCTTTTTTTTCTTTCCTGAAAAAAATCCAAAATAAGATTCCCAGGAAAAAAAAAGATGGAAAGACCCATGCAAAGGAGAGGGTTTCAGCATTGGGCTCAAGTGGATTAATATTCGGATTGGTGTGTCGGTAATAATAGAAAATGGTGAGAGATAGAAAATTGTTGGCAAAATGACCTGCAATGGGATACCAAAGATTTCTGCTCCAAATCATGAGATAACCTAAAGCAAGCCCCAGGAAAAATCTAGGCAGAAATGTGAAAAACTGAAGATGAATGGCGCTAAACAAAAATGCGGTTATCAGCACTGCGATGTGTTTATTGCGAAACCATTCCCCGAAAACCGGCTGTAAAACACCTCTGAAAAGCATTTCTTCGCCCAGTGCCGGCAGTATAGCAATCATCAGAAAGTTTAAAAATAATATTGCAGGGTCGTCGGTATCCAGAAAACGATGAATGATACCGGCTGCACTTTCTTCCGATTGGGCCATCCATTTCTCCATTCCGCCCAGAAATTCGGGTAATTGCATGGAACTGTTCCAGACTCCCAGATAGCTGACAAGTGGCTGTGCCGACAGGATAATCAGGAAGCTCAAAACCACGGAGCCTTGCTTAGGATTGGAAAAACCTATGCCCCGGGTTGGATGCCCCCAAAAAACCCATCCCGCCAGTAATGAGGGGACGATAAAAACTGAAATACTTTGGACCAGCTGAAAATAGCGAAGCATTCCGATCGACATGGGAAGTTGTGATCCATTTGAGAGGGAGAAGCCATCGGTAAAGGGGAGGGCTGCCAGCAAAGCAAGTAAAGAGAAAACCATAAAACTGGTAAATATCAGGGTCACAATTACCAATAGCTTTCCGAATCCACCCAGATGGCTCCACATTTCTTTCATGCGACAAATATCTTATTCAGCGATGATGAGAAAATAGTTTTTCTTGCCTTTCTGGATCAGAAGGTACTTGTCGTTGAGCAGGTCTTCGCAATTTACTACCTGATCATCGGCTGTAACTTTCTCTTTGTTGAGGGCCAGTCCGCCTCCTTTGATGGTACGGCGTGCTTCTCCCTTACTGGGCAAAACTTCTGTTTTTTCAGCTACCAAATCCATTATGGCAATACCCGAAACCAGCTCTTTTTTGCTGATGTTGAAGATTGGAACTCCGTCAAATACTGCAAGGAGTGTTTGTTCGTCCAGCTTGCGAAGTGTGCTTGTTACAGCTTTTCCAAAAAGAATCTGAGATGCTTCAATAGCGGTTTCCAGAGCTTCTTTTCCATGTACCAGCTCTGTGACAATTTCGGCCAGCCGTTTCTGGAGTTTGCGCATGTGTGGTGCTTCATTGTGTTCTGTCACCAGTGCGTCAATTTCTTCTCTGGAAAGAAGCGTGAAAATCTTAATATATTTTTCAGCATCGGTATCTGATGTATTCAGCCAGAACTGATAGAAAGCATAAGGACTGGTACGTTCAGGATCGAGCCACACATTGCCCGATTCGGTCTTGCCAAATTTGCCTCCGTCAGCTTTGGTGATAAGCGGACAGGTGAGTGCGAAAGCTTCACCACCGGTTTTTCTGCGGATGAGTTCGGTGCCGGTGGTAATATTGCCCCACTGGTCGGAGCCGCCCATCTGAAGCTTACATCCTTTGTTGTTGTATAGGTGCAGAAAGTCGTAGCCCTGAACCAGCTGGTAGGTAAATTCAGTAAAAGAGAGCCCTTCGCGTGACTCACTGCCCAGACGTTTTTTTACTGAGTCTTTGGACATCATATAATTGACGGTGATGTGCTTACCCACATCGCGGATGAAGTCGAGAAACGAAAATTCCTTCATCCAGTCGTAATTATTGACCAACTCGGCAGCATTGGGTTTGTCGGAGTAGAAATCCAGAAATTTGGCCAGCTGCTCTTTAAGGCTGTTTTCATTATGTCGCAGGGTTTTTTCATCCAGCAGATTTCGCTCCTGTGATTTCCCCGAAGGATCACCAATCATTCCGGTGGCCCCGCCTACAAGGGCTATTGGTTTATGACCCGCAATTTGAAAATGGCGCAACATCATCACGCTCACCAGGTGACCAATATGTAAGGAATCGGCAGTGGGGTCAATACCCACATAGGCCGAAGTCATTTCTTTTTTCAGTTGTTCTTCTGTTCCGGGCATGATGTCGTGGATCATACCCCGCCATTTCAGTTCTTCTACGAAATTCATATTTATAAAATTTTCAGTATCCGGGAAATCAGATTTTGCATTAGCCCGGATTATTTTTCAATAATCCCTGTATCTCCCGATGTATCGGGACGACTAAGATTCAATAAAGCTTTTTTAAAAGTATAATTTCATCTAAGTCGGGGCTAACCTGAGCTTTATTCATTCGGGAAATAATATATGAATAGTTCAGGTCAATACTCCGTTGAGTTTTTCAAATGCCTGTTAGTGAGCAACTTGCACAACGTCCAATATTTATCACAACTCTCTGATAATAAAAACTTTGCGCCGTTGCGTCTTTGCGTTTAGACTTTTTTTAACGAACTATTGTCAGGTTAGAATCGGCAAAAATACAAATAAATAATGAACCTGCTCAAGCTTGATTTTTCATAAAAGATAATTCAATATCAGATTCGGTTAAACAGTTACGGGGCTTTGGCTATTGCTTTTGTCGGGGCGGAAAAATTCGTCCAGGTCTTTTTCAAAAAGGTCGAAAATCATTGGTGCCGCACCTTTAACCGGAGGGTAGAGTTTGGACCGTCGCTGTTCTATTGGGGTAACCACAGAGTTTTCCAGTCCAAAAACCTGCAAACCGAGCAGAAGAATGCTGATGATGAATCCTGCTTTGAGGACTCCAAAGGCAAGCCCCAGAATTCGGTTAAAAACTCCTAGTGCGACGGCATTAATTAGTGTGTGCAGCAGCTGGGCGATCAGGTGAACCACTACTACAACAAGTATAAAAGTGAGCAAAAAGGAGATGATGGGCATGTGGTTGGAATGGAAAAATCCGGAAAGAAAACGGGCTGTTACATCCGAAAATTGAACGGCCAGTATAATGCCCAAAATTAGTGCAGTGAGGCCGGCAAGTTCTTTTATCAGGCCGTTTTTGAGGCCTTTAAGTGCTGCCAGAATCAGCAGAATGCCTACAATGATATCGAAGTAGCTCATGGTTTATGTTTACAGGTGGTGGTTGATTGATTGGAGCAAAATTATTTATATTTACATCCTAAACAAAAAATGGACATTTTTATGCCAATTATTCCTAGCATTGTTGGATTGTTCAATGCCAGACGGTTATCTCAAATTGATCTTTTCCGTAAAGCACCAATGGAGGTGCAGGAATCGGTCTTTTTCTCGTTGATTGAACAAGCCCGGGATACTGAGTGGGGAAGAGAACATGATTTTTCGGGCATTAGGAGCATTCATCAATTTCAGGACCGGGTTCCTGTTCAGGGTTACGAGGGTTTCGAACCCTATATTGAACGTCTTAAGAAAGGCGAAAAAGATGTTTTGTGGCCCGGAGTAACCCGTTGGTTTGCAAAATCGTCGGGGACAACCTCTTCCAAAAGTAAATTTATTCCGGTGACTAAAATGGCCCTTGAATCGTGCCATTTCCGGGGCGGGCGAGATGTGCTTGTCTTGTACAACGAAAATTATCCAAACAACGAAGTTTTTACCGGAAAAACACTTACTCTTGGTGGCAGTCATCAGATCAATAATTTCAACAACGACTCCTATTATGGTGATCTTTCTGCTATTTTGATAGAAAATCTTCCTTTCTGGACTCAGTTTCTTAAAACACCCGGGCCTGATGTTGCCCTAATGGAAGAGTGGGAGGAGAAACTGGAGAAAATGACTGAAGTTACCACGAAGGACAATGTTACTTCACTTGCCGGTGTTCCTTCCTGGTTTTTGGTTTTGATCAAGCACATTTTGAAAAAAACCGGAAAAAAAAACCTGCTCGATATCTGGCCCAATCTGGAATTGTTTATTCATGGGGGCATAAATTTCACCCCCTACAGACAGCAGTATAAGGAGTTGATTCCCACCGATAAGATGCACTATATGGAGACTTATAACGCATCCGAAGGTTTTTTTGGCATTCAGGACAATCCTGATTCCAGTTCTATGTTGCTGATGCTTGATTATGGTGTGTTCTACGAATTTGCACCCATGAATGAAGTGGGGAAAGAACATCCGAAGACTCTAACGCTTGATGAGGTGGAGTTGAATAAGGATTATGCCATTATTATTACCACCAATGGAGGGTTGTGGCGTTACATGATTGGCGACACAGTACGGTTTACCGATCGTTATCCGTTTAAATTTATCATTTCGGGACGCACCAAGCATTTTATCAACGCTTTTGGGGAGGAGGTGATTATCGATAATGCCATAAAAGCGCTTGATGTTGCCTGCCGTGAAACCGGTGCGGTAATCAAAGAATACACAGCCGGCCCGCTTTATATGAGTACCGGAAGTAAAGGGGCTCATCAGTGGATTATTGAATTTGAGAAAGCACCTGATTCAACAGAGAAATTCCGGGATGTACTCGATAAAGGGCTACAGGATGTGAACAGCGATTACGAAGCAAAACGCTATAAGGGTATCACGTTGGATCCTCCTGATTTGGTCATTGCCCGCAATGGTTTGTTTTTTGACTGGATGAAATCACGCAACAAACTGGGCGGTCAAAATAAGGTGCCACGATTGTCCAACAACCGCGATTACCTCGATGACCTGTTGAAGTTGAATAAATAAAATTTGTCAAATGCATATTGCCATCGCTGGAAACATTGGTTCCGGAAAAACAACACTTGCCGGTTTGCTGGGAAAGCACTATGGTTGGGAAGTCCATTACGAAGATGTGGAAGATAATCCTTATCTGGCCGATTTTTATAACGATATGCGGCGCTGGTCATTCAGCCTGCAGGTCTATTTTCTGAAAAGCCGCTTTTCTCAGATTGTTAAGATCAGAGAAGGAGATACGAGTGTCATTCAGGATCGCACTATTTATGAGGATTCGGTAATTTTTGCCGCCAATCTTTTTGATATGGGGCTGATGAGTCCGCGCGACTATGAGAATTACACCGGATTGTTCAATCTGATGAGCAGCCTCATTGCCCCTCCTGATTTGCTGATTTATCTGAGAGCCTCCGTGCCTACACTGGTTCGTCAGATTGAAATGCGCGGCAGGGATTATGAATCGGGTATCCGGCTGGATTATCTGCGGCGGCTGAATGAACGCTACGAAGGTTGGATCAGAAACTATACCGAAAGTAATTTGTTGATTGTGGATGTGGACAAGAACGATTTCATTAAAGATAAAAGTAACCTGAGTGTAGTTATTGATAAGGTGGACAGCAAAATTAACGGATTGTTTTGATAAAAGGAATATGAACCACATAAGTAACCTGAGATAATAGAATAGGGTTTGACCATATAAGGCATAGAAAATAAAGCGGGTTGGCTGTTAGCTTATGGCTCGTAGCTCTTAGTTTTCCATAAAAAAGAAGTAAGGAACAGGTGTTTCGGATTCTGATCCTCTACTTTTGAGGATTTAAATTAATGCATTCTGCGGCATTCATTTACAGCTTAAAGACACATTCAAACAACACACTGTTAAGGGATTGCAGTTTCACATAAATGAAAGGAATGATACATAGCGTTTCCTTCCTTTATGTTTGTTTCCGGGTCTTTAAAATTGCCTATTCCACTAATTCTCCTTCATAATAAACTTTCTCAACTTCCCAGTTTTCTCCCAGAATCACCATGTTGGCCAGCATTCCTTTTCGCAAACGTCCTATCCGCTCGGTGGCTTTCAGAATAGAGGCGGGTGTAAATGTAGCCATTCGTAAAGCATCCACCTCCGAAATTCCGGCGACGGTAATACAGTATTTTACGGCCTTCCCGATGGAGATGGAGGAGCCTGCCAGTTTTCCCTCCTGATTGTAACAAATACCATCTTTCATCCGGAAAGTGGTGGGGCCAAAATAGACCTCCCCGTCTTTTTGTCCCAGGAAGGTGGCGTCAGAAACCAAAAACAAGCGATCGCCCATGACTTTTTGTGCAAGTCTTAAGGCTGCAGGGTGAACATGATGGCCATCAGCAATAATGCCGGCGCGGGCTCCCTGATGTTCTATAATGGCTGTTACAATACCTGGCTCACGACCACTGATGGGGGGCATGGTATTAAAAAGATGAGTGGCCATGTGTCCCCCATGATCAAAGAATGACATTGCACTCTCGTAGGAGGCAGTAGAGTGTCCCGCAGATAATGCCCAACCGGTTTCCAGAAGAATGTCCAGATTGCTGGAGGTGAAAAGTTCCGGAGAAACCGTCATGGCTTTTACTACGTCGCGGCCTTCCTGCGCGATTTGTTTCAAAAGTTCCGGGGTTGGAGGCTGTAGCCATGGCTCATGATGAGCTCCTTTTTTTGATGGGTTCAGAAAGGGGCCTTCGAGATGGGCTCCTGCCAGCAGTGACTGATCCCGGGTCATTAATGTCCGAATGATCTTCAGGGCGTCCTGGCGGGTGTTGGAGGCCGAACTGGTAATGGTTAGCAGCAGTGAAGTGGTGCCTTCACGCAAGTGGGCTTTTAAAATTTGTTGAAAGGACTTTTCAGAAGGATCCACCGAAGCATATTTCCCGCCACCGCCATTTACCTGTAAGTCAATAAATCCCGGAGATACGACCTTCCCTTCCAGATCGATGGATGGCAAGTGTGATGGCGGATGTGTGGTGACCGCCAGAATGTGTGGTGGTCTTACAACAATGGAAAAACCGGGAGACAGGAAAGACCTGCCATCAAAGATGCGACCGTTTTTTAAGATGAATGAAGGGGACATGGCTTTATGGATTTAATTTTTTTTGTTGGCAGAACACATCGTTTTCTCTTTTAAGTTGTCAATAGCGAGTTGATAGAAGAGAGGCAGACGTTAATTGTAATTTTTGGATAATAAAATGTTTGCAACATGGTGTTTTAAGGTTTTTTTAACGGACTTGTCAGCAGGAAAGATAATATATTTTTCTCTTACCTGGTATCCAAAAAACCCTGTTTTATGTTCTTACAACAGAAGTGTTTTTCTGGAAAAAGTTTCTTCTCAGGTTTTTTCAACGAGCATAAAGATACTTCGAAACCCCAGGCCCATCATCAGGAAAAGATTAAGGAAAGAAAAAAGGAAAACGGATTGCAGAAATACGCCGGGACGAAATCCGTCGTCCCAAATGCTGGCCAATACCGGAAAGATGACCATAAACAAAACAAGGCTTACAAGCCATTTTCGTTTTTTTAAACCGTTCAGGAGTCGAGGGAGCGTCAAATATCCGAAGTAAAAAGGCACCAATAGAAAACCAATAACCCACAAACTTTTTAAGTGAAGATCCGGGTCTGTTAAGAAGTTATAACCTTGGGGTTTAGGAAAGCCGGTCAGGGCATTTTGGATATTCAGGAGTGTGAAGAAAATCATGCCCCAAAGGAGAAGGTGAAGCGAAATATGAACTATGCGTTTCATTTTTGGGTGTTTTAGTTTGAATTTCTACTTTAAAGGTAGTCAAAGTTTTATAATAAAGGGTTGAGTCTTTTGGCAACAACTCACTTCAATAATTAGTTTCTTGATTTTCTGAATTAAGGTTTCCGGCAATTGTTTAGCAGCAATATTCCGCTAAGTTTTTGCAAATGTCTAATTAGGGTCTGCTGAAAAACATGTAAAGCTTTAGAAATAAAATATTTATTGTGATAAATTTCCTTTAAAGTGCAAGGTTTTTTCAACAAACCTTAAATTAAGTCTGCACTCGAGAAGGAAAATTGTTTAGATTTTACTAACGGAAACATTTTTTTGTGATTTAAAAAGA
>NZ_JADQBH010000286.1 GCF_016278715.1 Marinilabilia sp.
CATTTCCTGCATACGACCACGATCCGGTATCCGCATTGTAGGTAGGAGTCACACCATCCGTTGCTAACTTTAAGGTAACCGTATATCCCATTTCATACGCAGTCAGATCGTTCACTGATGCGGAAATCAGGTTTACAGCCCGGGTTGCCTTTTCAATATTTAAATCAACTGTTTCAGATTTGTTCTGCCAGGTTGAACCGTTTGATGAAATAAGCGTTTCCAGATCCAAAACAGCCAGATTGTCTCCAGTGAAAGTTAAAGTTTCACCATCATCAACAATGGTTATATCACCACCTTCTGCACGCAGATATTGTTTTTCACCGTTTTTAATGTAGTACGAACCCCCTTCCTGAACACCGGAAAAACCATACCAGGCCATATCGAGGTAATAACCATTATTGATCTGTCCTGCTGCATTTATGCCGTCGATAATGGTATAAGTTCCACTTAATGACGAAGCTGTTTCGCTGGCAATTAACTCAAAATAAGCAATCGTAACTCCATCGCCCCTCACGGTAACCAGATGCTTGGTGGTTCCGGCAATGGCATTTCCATTTCCATCCAATGCAGGTGTCTGGGTGTCGACACTATGAGTAAAAATAGGGATGTATTCGTAAATAATTGAAAAAGAGGCAGTCATTTTTACAACTGTTTCATCAGCCAGGTAGAGTATCCCTTCCAGTGAGTAGGTGTTACCTTCCAGTGAAACAGATATTGTTCCTTTAGATATTTGCTGCCCGTTGCAGGTAGAACCATCACTTCCAATAAGATAAGTCTTATTTGCAGGTGTGTCGCCTGGCGTATAATCTGAAGCAGGTAAAGCGTAGTCGGCAGCCATCAATTTGAGACTCAAAGTATTTGAACTTTCGTCCTTCAAATTGATTGAAAAAACAAAGAGCGAGCCCACTTTTTCTCTGTTTTGAGAATCAATCACCGAAAAATCGAAAACTTCAGGGGGAGTGTATTTGCCTGTTAATGAGTCAAGCGATTCCTCCTGGCACGAAGCCAGCAATAATGCCAGCAATATGGTACTTATTAATGATTTTGAGAACGTTTTCATATGTGTTGTTTAATGATTTTATTGATTGCTAATTAAAATGTTGACCAGTGCGTTCGAATTCCAATCATATCTGCTATTGTCAGAAATAATTGCGTCAACGAACAGAACGATGTAAAGTCGGATCCTTCTTCTATCATACAATGGATCAACTTGGCAAAAAATCAGTCACTACCAACCTGTATTTTGCTCAATGTTATTGTTGAGCTGAATCTCTGTAGATGGAAACGGAAACAGGTTATTTCTTTCTTTAAAGCCATATTTTCCTTCGCTGTTGACTGATTTGTAAGTAACGGTACCGTTTGAGGCCATTACCGGGTATTGTTGCCCTTGGTTTGACAAAAGCGTTGCAGCATCGCCCCAACGTATCAGATCCTGAAAACGCACATCCTCAAAGCATAATTCCAATCTGCGTTCCAGCTTGATGGCTTCTATGGTTGCAGACACATTTTCCAGCTGAGCACGGTTACGAACCAAATTCAAATAAGCATCAGCCTTGTCTTGGTTACCCGCAAAAAGATTGGCTTCAGAGGCCATTAATAACACATCGGCATAGCGCATAATCATTGAATTGTCATCCCATGCAAAGCCATAGCCGGCAGCTGGAATTTCATCAGAAGTTATCCGGTTTTTCCAGAAGAAGTAGCCTTCGCTTATAATTGTAGTTCCGGCATCCAGATGAACACCCATTTCCTGAATCTGAGCATAGGTTTTCAGAGTATGATTCAATCGATAGCCATCTTCGCCTTCAGCCGCTACAAAGGCGTTGTAAAGGCCTTTTTGAGGTGAACAAAAACCCCAGCCGGTACTGGCCATTCCCAGGAGCGTAACAGGCGTGGTGGTAAAACGATCGGTTCGCCAATGAATCATTAATTGATACATATTGTAATTGTTCCAAACATTATTTGCATCAACAACACGGTTTATCTCAAAGAGCGACTCACAGTTATTCTTGTTGCTGAAGGTAAAAATATCATCATAAGCTCCCCGGTACAAGTCGTATAATTGCGATTCTATCAGTTCTTCGAAAGCGGCAGCCGACTCAGTGTACTCTTCCTGATAAAGGTGTGCTTTACCAAGTAATGCCTGGGCAAATTGCTTCGTAACCCGGTAAACGCTATTGTCATTCACATCTGATTTTTCAACCAGAAAACCTGATTCAATGGCTTCTGTCAGGTCTTTTTCAACAAGAGCCCATAATTCATCCGGATTACCATTGCTCATTTGATATTCAGATGGAACTAACGGATGATCCACCAAAGGGGGAGTTCCCCACATGGAAATGAGGTCAATGTAGGCAAAGGCACGAAACAGCTTCGCTTCTGCGATCATTTGGCTTTTAATCTCTGAGTCAGGAGAGATATACTCCAAAACAATATTAGCATTATAAATGATATTGTAATAACCCTGGAAACAGCCCGAAAGAAAACCATGTTCAGCGCTGTATGTAAATTCATTCATCTTCTCCAGTTCGTTATTATCGCCCCGGTCGGCCCCACCGGCCCAAACATCATCGGAGCAGATATTCTTCAGAAATTTGTAATTATACTGCATCTCACGCAGCTCGGTGTAAATGGCTGTTACTGCTCCTTCGGCGCTTTGATCTGTTCCGTAATACTCCTCAAGGCTAATGGCCCCTTTTTGGGTGATATCCAGTTCGTTTTCGCAAGAGAACATTAACATAGCCACCGTTACGAATGTTATATGTTTTATTATCTTTTTCATAGCTATATACAATTAAATATCTATTAATTAGAATGACACATTAACGCCGAAGATTACCTTTTTGGATGTGGGATAACTTCCTTTGTCAACGCCCAAAGAACTTCCCACACCGGTCACTTCAGGATCAAAACCAATGTAATTCGAATAGGAGAAGCAATCTTCAAGAGATCCATAAATCCTTAATCTGCCAATACCAACTTTACTTAGGATGGATTTTGGAAGGGAGTAGCCCAATTGAACTTGCTTCAGCTTGAAATATGAGCCATCAAATATTGCGGCCGATGAGGTATAATATTTATCCAGATCATTAGCCCCTGCCCGGGGGCGTGTTCCGTCAGGATTATCAACCGACCAGCGATCCTGGGTAAAATGAGTCAGGCTGTTTACGGCATAATCAGTCCGATTGAGACAACTGAATATTTCATTGCCATACGATCCCTGGCCAAATACAATTACATCGAAACCTCTATATTCCGCGCTAAGCGTAATGCCATAGGTAACATCAGGAATACCTTTTCCCAGCTCAACTTTATCATCATCGCCTATAATACCATCATCATTCTGATCTACAAAAACCGGATCACCGGTGGTCTCATCTATTCCTTCAAATTCATAGCCACAGAAGTACCATGCCGGTTTACCTACTTCGAAACGGGTAATACCACTGGTAGTGTGAAAGTTTGCTCCGGCTATATAATCTAATGACTGGTGAATTTCCGTCACTTTATTCCTGATGGTTGACACATTGCCCCTAACACTATAGTTGAATTGTCCTTTTTGTCCCTGCCATCCCAGTTCCAATTCTAGTCCACTGTTTTCGATATTTCCGGCATTTAGGGGAGAAGCAGTGTTACCAACAATCGTTGAAGGTGTAATGCCAGTTACGATTAAGTCTTTGGTTTTTTTGTTAAAATAATCAATAGTCAGACTTAACCGGTTATTCAGAAATCTGGCATCCATCCCAATGTTGGTTTGGTCGTGTGTTTCCCATTTCAATTCCGCATTCCCTGTCGTGGAAGGCTTATAGCCCATACTATAAACAGCCTCCGCACTAAACGGATAACTCCCCGTGCTGGTTACCGAGGTTAAATAACCGTAGCTGCCAAGGCCGGCCAATGAACCATTCTGCCCCCAACTCACACGTAGTTTCAGGTAGTTTATGAAAGGACTTACAGGCTCCATAAATGACTCTTCAGAGATAAGCCAGCCGACAGATCCAGCGGGGAAATACCCCCAACGGTTATTCACAGGCAGGAAGGCCGAATCAAACGCATCGGCACGAAAAGTAAACTGTGCCAGATATTTTCCGGAGAAATTATAATTCAACCGCCCAAAATAGGCATTCTGAGTTTGCACTGTTGGCTCACCACCCGATATGGTTTGAATGGCCTCATCCATTGCATAAGCAAAATAATAGTATCGCGGGTCATCTCTTTGTACCCCAAACACATCATCGGTTCCACTTTTACTGCCCGACACACCATAGGAGCGAATTTTGGTAAAGGAGGTGCCAAGCATTGCTGTTGCATTATGGTTGCCAAAACTTAGCGTGTAATTAACAAAGTTTTCCCATTGAATCCGGGTATTATTATTAGTTGAGGCATTCAACGCCATAAATTTGCGATACGCCATGGCGTTAGCATAATAATCACTATCATAACCATAGCTCTCTGAGACACCCAAAAGAAACGATAACCGTGATGTGGCAACAAGTCCTTTAACAGGTTTAAAATTCAAAAAGGCCGTTCCATTCACATTAAATCCTGATGATTTAGAATAACTTCTATCTCTCATGATCAGTGGATTGAGATTTTCGCTGGTCAGAAACGGCGACACACTATAATAATTACCATTACCATCATTCAAGAGTTCGCCCACTCCGGAAGCCCGAAAGTTTGCCAAAACATTCGCCATATTATCGGGCATATTGTTTTCGGTATAGGTGACGGGAGTCATCGGATCGAGCTGTAATGTACTAAGTATGAGGGAGCCATATTCCGACCCTTCTGAAACAGACCGTCGCTTATAATATTCTATTTGGTTGTTTGTACCGGCTTCAAGCCACGGTTTTATATGGTAACTGCCATTAATCATCCCGGTGTAACGCGTATAGGTGTCGGCATTACCAACCACCATTCCATTATTATCGAGCATGCTGGCCGAAAGATAATAGTTGCCCTTATCATTACCTCCCTGAAAGTTAAGGCTATGACGTTGCATAATGGATGGCTCAAAAATCTCGTGAATCCAATCCGTATTTTGCTTAAAATCCCAATACTTATAGACTTTATCCATGGTAAATTTTCCCGCCGCCGTCCAATAATCAATAAACTGTTCCGAGTTCATCACATGAGGAACTTTACCAATACTTTGAGAGGTGTATTGGTAATCATAAGTAATAGTACCAGTACCCGTTTTCCCCTTTTTAGTAGTGATTAATACAACTCCATTACCAGCTTGTGCCCCATAAATGGCAGCCGAGGCAGCATCCTTCAGGATTTCCATACTTTCGATATCATTGGGTTCTATGCCTGCAATAGAAGAAGCGATACGTCCATCGACAACAAACAAGGGATTGATGTCATTGTTGGAGTTAATACCCCGAATGCGAATGGTTGGAGAACTACCGGGGGAGGCAGAGGAACTATAAACCTGTGTTCCGGATGTCTTACCCGACAATGCCTGAAGCGGATTGGTAATGGTACGGTTTTCCATATCGTTCGATTTTACCTGCGAAACAGCACCTGTCAAACTACTCTTTTTCTGAAAACCATACCCGACAACCACCAATTCATCGAGAATAACATTTTCTTCTTCCAGAACCACATTAATATGCGTTCGATTTTGGATTTCAACCTCAACGGTTTTCATACCAATAAAAGAGAATGTCAAAACCCCGTCACCAGGAACATCCTGAATGATATATTTGCCATCCATATCGGTAATGGATCCGTTGAAAGTTCCCTTTAAAACGACTGTAACTCCGGGCATTACCATACCATCCTTATCCGTTACCGTTCCGCTGACAACCACTTCGTTTTGGGCAAACACAAACGAAGGGTTCAACATAAAATAAATGATTAGCATTTTTAGAAAAAGCCATTTAGACTTTTCCAAATGCATTGCTGGATTTACTCCTTTTTTTTTCATAGTTGAATTTTTGGTTACTAAAAGGGTGAAAAAATATTTAAGATTTGGACTCTGATTTTGGCTTAAAAAAGAAATGCAAGTCTTTCAACACAGTTTTATAGAATTATGCTTCGTATTTACCCTTCTCCTCATTTATGCTGTTTCTCAACAACTTTTCCTCATTGCATTAATTTCTTTACAATGTTATCTAATCGGCCAACAATGCTTTTTCCGATCTGTATTAAGTTCTTTCATTTCTGTTCATTTGGAATGTTCTATTTGTTCAAATTCTTTTCTATTTAGTTATCCTTGCAGGCTTTTGATAACTAATCAGAAGTAGCAATATCTTTTTTTTATACTTTTGATTTGAACTCATTTCTCCCTGATGAAACATATCATTATCTATTTCTTAAGCCTTGTGATTTCGCTTCAGAGCATGGCGAACCAAAAACAAAATTTAGCTTTGCCAGTTGAGAAAAGCATGGTTATCTCCAGCGAGATATCCAACCAACAGGTGTCGTCTTTTGCCGAAGACGCTTTTGGTCATATTTGGATCAGTACTATTCGGGGCTTGAATAAATTCAACATAAATGAATACCACCAGTATTTTAACACCAGCGACTCATTAAGCATTTCCGATAACAGAATCAATCAGGTTTACAAGGATTCTAAAAACCGGCTTTGGGTGGCCACAGTCAACGGGATAAGCAGATATAATGACCAGGATTGTTTTGACCAGATACCGATTTCAAGTGTCAGCAACAATGCTATATACTTCTTCGAAAATCTTGACGGAAAACTTTTTGTCAGTCTCAATTATGAGATTTGTGTTTACAAAGAGCAGACTCAGGAATTTGTCCCGGTTATTCGCAACCTGGAGCATAAAAACCTAATCACATCTTGTTTTGTAGATTTTTCGAACAATATTTGGGTGGTTACACCTTGGAGAATTGCCTGTTACGACAGCCATAATTATAAACTAATCGAAGAACACGAACGGAAACAGTTTACTACATTTTCTTATCTGGATAAAACCGGAAAACTTTGGTTGGCATCCTGGGACTCATTGGAAATATTCGACATAAAGAAAGGAAGCTACATCACTGCTCCCCGGGCAATTACTGAGCACTCCTTGTTAAAAGACGCCATCATACATCGAATGTATCCTTACAACCATTCGTCGCTTATTATTTTTACACAAAAACACGGCTTATTCCTATACAATACGCTAAACAATAATATTATACACCAATCCGAAAGTGGCTTCCCGTTTTTAGTTCCTGATTATGAGATCACTGCTTTTTATATTGATTCCCAGAAAAATATATGGATGGGGTCGTTCGACCAAGGCTATACCGTTCGCTACAACTATGAAGAACGATTCAATAATAACATATACTTACAATCTAAACTTAATGACTTATCAATTATTTCCGTAGCCACCGATTTAAACAATAACCTCTGGATGGTTACACGATTAGATGGCATAAAAATATACAGTGATGACAACCATGATTTATTAAGCTTTTCCAATAGTGAGCTGTTTTCTTTTTGGAAAACCTTTCAACATAAAGCAAAGAAAATTTACATTGACCAACAGAATAATATTTGGATTCTATCCGACTGGATGTTATTGCGAGCCAGATTTGAAAACAACAAACTCGACGTAAAAAACTGGTACTATTTTCCAACCGGAATACTGTCAATAACCGAGGACGCCAAAGGCACCATCTGGCTCGGAGGTTTAGATCACAATATTTACCATTTGGATAAAGACAAATCAGCTTTTGAGGAATTCCATTTGTATGGGAAAGAGTATAATTTCACTCCAATTATGTTAACCCTATCGTCGGGAGATGTCTTAATGGCTTCATTTAACCACGATTTACAAATGATAAAAGCAGAAACCCGTGAAATCATACCAATCCCTATTAAACACCTAATAAAAAAATCTCTTTTTATCCCCGTTCATCTTTTCGAAGATGCCTATGGGGATGTTTGGATAGGCACCATTAACAATGGGATTTTCCGCTTAAATATTGACAATAAAAATATCGAACCTGTCAACGGAATCGGCTGTTCCGACATTAGCAGTATTACGGAAGACATCTCCGGGAATATTTGGGTTGGCACTTTGTTCGGCCTCAGTAAATTCGATCGAACCTCCCAACAGTTCATTAACTTTTACGCCACCGATGGCATTGGCGGGAATCAGTTTAACGAGCAAAGTGTATGTCGTCTTCCAGATAACACCCTGGTTTTTGGTGGGACACATGGGCTAACACTTTTTAATCCACAAAACATCAAGTATAAGGAGGACATACCATTATTATTTGAAGTTTTAAAAATCCATAATAAAATAGAGCATCCTTTTTACAGTAAAAGTATTGATAAACACCTGTCTTTCAATCCAAAAATAACTCTTGAACACTTTCAGAACAGTTTCACTCTATCCTTTGCGGCTATTGACTATGGTAAATACGAACGGGTAAAGTATGCTTATAAACTCGAGGGATTTGACAAGCTATGGATAGAAGCCAACAGCAGCCGGGAAGCCTATTATTCAAATGTACCTGCCGGCCGTTATATTTTTCGGGTAAAAATATACAATGATGAAAACACCATTAGTGAGACTCAGAATGAAATTAAGATCCAAGTAAAACCTGCACCCTGGCTAAGTTGGCCGGCATTAACGTTGTATTTTTTAATTTTCGTTTTTCTTCTTCTTTTTACAATTCGAATGCAACATCGAATTACTTCAAACCTAAACAAAGCCAGGCAGGCTGAAAGCGAAAAAGAGCAGGAACATAGATTAAATATTATGAACATGAGTTTCTTTGCCAACTTGTCTCATGAATTCCGAACTCCCTTAACCATGATTGCAGCACCAGTTACCACTCTTAGCAAAGATGCTCACATTAAGGGAGAAGCAAAGCAATTGATTCATATTATTCAGAAAAGCGTTAACCGGATGCTGCGGCTGGTAAACCAGCTGATGGATTTTAATAAATTGGAAAATGATACACTGAAGCTTAAAGTTAAGCTTTACAACATTGTTGACGAGCTCCGACGTTCAACAGATATTTTCTTGCTAAATGCCAAAGAAAAAGAAATTGAATTAAAAACCTATGGATTGGAGGATGATTTCGAAACATGGCTCGATGCGGATAAACTGGAAAAAATAATGGCAAACCTCCTTTCTAATGCGCTAAAGTTCAGCAAGCCAGGCGGAAATGTCGGTGTTTCATTTGATGTCATTCCATTTGAAGAAGCCAAAGAGGTTTTTCCGCTCACCGACATGGATGACAGTACCAAGTGGGTTAAGATTATTGTGTCGGATAATGGGAAAGGAATTCCCGATGATAAATTGGAAAAAGTTTTTGAGCGATATTATCAATTGGATAATCAAAGTTCTGACAAGTACAATTGGGGAACCGGCATCGGATTGTATTTTACGCGTCGATTAGTCGAATTGCACCATGGTTATATCAAAGCCACCAACCAGGATGAAGGCGGCGTTAACTTTTCTTTTATCCTTCCTGTCTCCGAAATGGCATATACTTCAGAAGAACGAAAACCAGATTCAGAAGACCCTCAAAAAAAAACAACGCCATTATTGTCTGATAATGAAAGCACAATGGAATTGAAAACTGATCCTAAAAAGGACAAACCATCCCTTCTAATCATTGACGATGATATCGATATTGTTCATTACTTAAAAACTTTATTGTCACCCCAATTTGAGATAAATTACAGGTTCGATGCTGATTCGGCATTTAAAGCTCTAAAAGACATTAAGCCTGATTTAATACTTTGTGATGTGGTAATGCCCGGATCAGATGGGTATGCTTTTAGCAGGCATGTAAAGGACAGCCTCGATTTTTGCCACATACCGGTAATTCTGGTTACGGCAAAAGCTTCTGTAGATAATCAGGTAGAAGGCCTCAACAGTGGTGCCGATGCCTATGTTACTAAACCCTTTGATCCAAATTACTTGTTGGCATTAATTAACTCACAACTTAGCAACCGGAGAAAGATACAAACGATGCTGGTGAGCGCCACTAAAACCGAGCGTCTTGAAAAAGATATTCTTACACCTCAGGATAACAATTTTATGTCGGAACTCTATCAATTAATGGAAAATGAACTGTCGAACCCGGAATTGAACATTAATCGAATGACAGATGTCCTGAAAATCTCGCGAACCAAATTTTATTATAAAGTAAAAGGATTAACCGGTGAGAATCCGGGTGTGTTATTTAAAACCTATAAGTTAAACAGAGCCGCTGAGTTCTTACTCGAAGGCAAAATGAATATTTCAGAGATTGCTGATATTACCGGATTTAGTACTCCATCACACTTTTCTGTGAGCTTTAAAAAGCACTTTGGCGTTTCACCTAAGAACTATCGCGGATGATACCACTAACCTGTTGAAAATTTTTTTTTAAGAAAACAAGCTGCTGACCAGGCTGCTTCCTCCCTTTTTCAAATTTTCAAAACACACTCCCCGACATGGTTGCATGGTTAAGCCGAAGCATCGGGACCGATATAGAAAATGTTGGCTTTCACCATTTTTTTTGAGAAAACCTTATATTTTCTTAATTGTTGAGCGGGATCGCTCAATTAGGGGTAAAGAAAAATTCATCTTCTTTTTTGAATAATTCTAAATAACCTATATATTTGTAATCTCAAAAGTGGATGGATTTGCCTGCTTGCAACCACTATAAAACAATGCTAAAATGCGGTTTTAGCTTGCCTTTTAGTTTTTCCATCCCCTACTTTTTTTAATTGTTTAATCGTAATTCGCAGCTCCATTGGTGCGGATTGTTGAAATTGTAATGTTATGGGATATTTATTTACCTCGGAATCTGTTTCGGAAGGGCATCCCGATAAGGTCGCCGATCAGATTTCTGATGCAGTACTTGACGAGTTGTTGCGTCAGGACTCCAACTCCAAAGTTGCTTGCGAGACTCTGGTTACAACCGGGTTGGTAGTGGTGAGTGGAGAAGTTAGAACCTCCGGTTATGTGCCGGTTCAAAAGGTGGCTCGCGAAACCATTAAGCGCATTGGTTATACCGAAGCCGACTATATGTTCGATTCCGGCTCGTGTGGTGTGATATCTGCCCTGCATGAGCAAAGTGACGACATTAACCGCGGTGTAGAGCGGGATGGAGAAGACAATCAGGGTGCCGGAGACCAGGGAATGATGTTTGGTTATGCCTGTAAGGATACCGAAAATTATATGCCCTTGCCGTTGTATCTGTCGCATGTTTTGCTGCAGGAACTGGCCGATATTCGTCGTGAAAGGAAGGAGATGACCTATCTGCGTCCTGATTCCAAATCGCAGGTGACTATTAAATACAATGATGATAACACCCCGGTTGACGTTGATACCATTGTTGTTTCTACTCAACATGATCCCTTTGATGCAGATGATAATGTGATGCAGAAGAAGATCGAGGATGATGTAAGAAATATTCTTATCCCCAGGGTGAAAGCCAAATTGAGGAAAGATATTCAGGGGCTGTTCAATGGTTACAAATTACATGTGAATCCCACCGGTCGCTTTGTGATTGGCGGACCACATGGAGATACCGGTCTTACAGGCCGTAAAATCATTGTGGATACTTACGGTGGAAAAGGGGCGCACGGAGGTGGTGCTTTTTCAGGAAAAGATTGTTCAAAAGTTGACCGGTCGGCAGCTTATGCTACCCGCCACATTGCAAAGAACATGGTTGCGGCAGGCGTGGCTGATGAGGTACTGGTACAGGTGGCTTATGCTATTGGTGTTGCCGACCCCGTTGGTCTTTACATCAATACCTACGGAACTGCAAACGTAAAAATGACAGATGGCGAAATAGCCAAAAAGATTAATGAGCTGGTTGATCTTCGTCCCGGAAAAATAATTCGTCGTCTGGGCCTCAAGAATCCTATCTTTACGCCAACAGCTGCTTACGGGCATATGGGCCGTGACCCCTATACCGATAAAGTGACATTTATTGAAAACGGTCAGGAGGTAGAACGGGAAGTAGAATTCTTCACCTGGGAAAAACTTGATTATGTTGACAAAATTAAAGAGGCTTTTGGTTTTTAAACAAAATACATTATTTTAATCAGATAAAAGCTCCATTCGATTTTCCGGATGGAGCTTTTTTCTTCCTTTTTCAGAACTCCTTCGTTTTCTTTATCCTTTATTCTTCTCTTTTAATACTTACATAAGTGGTGTTTGCCAAAATGTTGTTGAAAATGCCGTTGAGGTACCGTATTTTTTCTAAAATTTTTACGGAATCTTAAAAGACCATGCTCGCTTCACCATATCCTTTTTTTCAATCTCTTTCCAGAGAGGTTGCTCAAATGCAGACCGACTACCGGAACCTTGTTCCGCTGGATTCAGAAGGGTTGAAAACGGTTATTAAAGGGTTGCGTCAGGAGTATGTTCCGTTGTTGACCGACGGGGCTTTTGCCAATCAACTTGCTATTGTGAGAGGCCACGGTAAAGAAGGGTTGATGAGTGTGGTGCTGGATTCCGACCCTCGTGCACTGGCGTTCTATTCCCGGTTTGCTGTGCCGGTACTTTCCCCCGATTACAAATCAGAACCGCATAAATACTGGGCGTTTATTCTCGATATTGGCACGAGAATAAGAGCATGCGGCAAAATACCGGTCCTCACTGTTGGAGATGCTGAATGGTTGCTGGATTCATTGCTGGATTTCGGGCCGGAAAAACTGAATGAAGTATTTGCTTTTAATCAGGATTATCTTCTTCAACAGCGTTTGATGGACAAATATTTTCAATATCAACTTGCTTGTGATGCAGTGGTGGATATGCCTCAAACGTGGATGGGGGATGATAAATTTTGGTCTGAGAAACCTCCTTTGCCGTTTCCGGTATTGCTGAAAGAGCGAAAAGGAAAGGGTCTGTTTTCCGAAACGGGGAATCAGGCTTTTGAGGCGTGTTCGTGGGAAGAGGTAAGCGCCATAAAGGATGAAATTGGACAGGATCGGGATATCCTTGTGCAACAAAAAGTGAGTGATGAGGGGAACGAAAATATGTACAGCATCGGGGCCTACCGTGATAGGCCAAACAAAAAGGTTGTCATGTTCTCCTCCCGTCGGTTGAGAGCTACCCGAGAATTTGGCAGTACGGCACTTGCTGTTAGCGAGCCTTGTCCTGAAGGGATGAAACAGGCGGAAAAATATTTGAATCATATTGACTACCATGGAAGTTGTGAACTGGAGTTTATTTACGACAGCCGGCAGCAAAAGCTTTTGTTACTGGAGCTAAATCCCCGTTTGTTTAAAACCCAATCGCTTGCCACACATTGTGGAATAAACCTGAATTATTTTGCCCTGCTGAATGCGATGGGAAAATCCCTGCCTGCAATTCCTCAACAGGTTTACGGGCCCCGGTGGTGGCTAGCCTGGGGAGATGTGGCAAATGGCATCAGGCAGATGCAAAACGGGCAACTGAGCTTCCGGGAGTTCATGGAACCACTCTCTTTTGATTTTGTGAATGGGGTGGATGAACTGGATGACCCGCTTCCCGGTTTTGTGAATCTTTTTAATGGAAAATTTTAAAACTCAATAGGATGGTTGGTTTTTCGTGAGTGCGTGAGTTAGATGTCTGGATAGCAGTGTTTTTTGTATTGTTGTTCAGGTGGCTAATGTTTCGGGCAGCCTAACCTCTGGCCTTTAACCTCTCAAAATCTAATAGTCTGTTGAAAAACTGTGATCTAACCACTATAAATTATGATGCACATTAACCAAAAACTGACAGAAAAAAAAATACTTGTAATTGGAGGTGCCGGGTTTATCGGGAGTTTTGTAGTAGAAGAACTACTCAAATACCCTGTAAAAGAAGTTGTGATTTACGATAATTTTGTTCGGGGAAAACAGGTAAACATCGAAAAGAGTCTGCGTGATCACCGTTGCCGGATTTTCGAGTTTGGAGGAGATATTCGTGATTTGGATATTCTTGACAAGGCGGTTGAGGGAACAGATTATGTCATTCATCTGGCTGCAATGTGGCTGTTGCATTGTCGGGACTTTCCACGAACCGCTTTCGAGGTAAATATCGGCGGCACTTTTAATGTCCTCGAAGCTTGTTCACGGCATGGGGTAAAACGTCTGGTCTATTCCTCTTCTGCTTCGGTTTATGGTGATGCGCTTCAGGTTCCTATGGACGAGGAACACCCTTTCAATAACCGCAACTTCTACGGGGCGACCAAAATTTCGGGTGAAGCCATTTGTCGGGCTTTTTACGATCGTTACGGACTAAAATATGTGGGGTTGAGATACATGAATGTTTACGGGCCCCGTCAGGATCAGGATGCGGTCTATTCCGGGGTGGTCCCCATTATGCTCAACAAGATTGCTCAAAATGAACCTCCGGTAATCAACGGGGATGGTTCGCAGGCTTATGATTTTGTTTATGTGCGCGATGTGGCCAGAGCCAATGTACTTGCTTTGGCATCCGACGAAACCGATGAGTTTTTTAATGTGGGAACCGGTATTCAGACCACCATACGTGAATTGTGCGACTCTATTCTGAGGCTTAAAGAATCGGAACTGGAAGTAGAATATCGTCCTTATTCTGAAGATGATAACCGTCGTCTGGTAAAAAACCGGATTGGAGATACCCGTAAAGCTTCGGAGCTATTAGGTTATATGGCAGAATATACGCTTGAGGATGGTTTGGAAGCGTTGATAGATTGGAGACTGGAAGAGGGGATTGACAAACAATAAACGAGAGGAGTGGCATGTTTCAGGTTTATAAAAAAGCGGAAGTTACTGTAGCCCATTCCACCTGGGTGGCGAAGAAGAAGAGCGTGAAAGTGCGCAATCTCGTGGCAGAACAAGCAGGCGAAGCGGTGTCCCGTTTTGTCGCCGGGTATGGCGACCCTTGTGCTCCCAAATCTTTAGTGATTTCTTCTGCCCACCCCTTTAATATTGCGGTGCAGGCTGATTGGGACTATCATTTTATTGTAAATCTTCAGCAGGTAAACAGTGTGCAACAGCTCTGTGGGTTTTTGTGTGAGATTAACAGGAAGCTTGAGGATAACGGGCGGTTTATTTGTTGCCTGGAAACAACCCGGCTCAGACGTCAACGAATTTTCAGGTCATTTCCTCCTGTTATCAGACAGGCCTATTACTTTTTTGATTATTTGATAAAGCGTGTGGCTCCCACCGTTACTGAAACCAGGTGGATTAATAATTTTTTCTCTTCCGGCAACAACAGGCCGCTATCCTATTATGAAATGGTAGGGCGATTGGCTTATTGTGGTTTCGAAACTGAGGCCGATGAGGTTATTAATGGTCGCCATTACCTGGTGGCGCAGAAAGTGAAGGAAGCCCCAATAGCGGTGCGTGAACGATATGGCCTGTTGTTGAGTCTGGATAGGATTGGGAAGGACGCTGAAATCGTTAAGGTTTATAAGTTCCGCACAATGGTGGCGTTTAGTGAATATGTACAGGAACACATTTATAGAAGGAACCATCTGGGCAAAGGTGGTAAATTTAAAAACGATTTGCGGGTTACGCTTCTGGGAGGTTTTGTTCGCCGGTTTTGGATTGATGAGTTGCCTATGTTATACAATTTCATTAAAGGTGAAATGAAACTGGTGGGGGTGCGTCCGGTGAGTGCTCACTATCTTTCACTTTACGATTCTGAGGTGGTGAGGTTGCGAACTTCGGTAAAGCCCGGGCTGATACCTCCTTTCTATGCCGATATGCCTGAAACGCTGGAAGAAATTCAGGAATCAGAAGTCAGGTATATCCGGCAATGGCAGGAAGCACCGCTTCGGACCGATTTTATTTATTTATTCAAAGCCTTGCGAAATATCGTAGTTTGTGGAGCGCGTAGTAAATAAGGTCTTTGAGGGTTGTCCGGCTTGTGGCAATAAATATTAAACACCACCCACTACTAACTAAATTCCTAAAACCTTTCATGGGCGACAAAAAAGCGTTTGTAAAAGATTCATTTGTTTACGGACTGGGAAACGGCCTCAAAAAATTTATCGGGCTGTTTTTGTTGCCTTTCTATACCCGTGCGTTGAGTGTGGGTGAGTTTGGAGTGCTCGAAACATTGGGGACTGCAGCCGCTCTTTTGGGCGGTTTTTTGTCGGTGGGGCTAGAG
>NZ_JADQBH010000136.1 GCF_016278715.1 Marinilabilia sp.
ACCATCGTGGGTATTGTTAAATGCTTTAACCCCAAGTGTGTGACCAATAATGAAGCGGTGACCACTCATTTTAAAGTAATCAACAAGAAAGATGTTGCTTTGAGGTGTCATTATTGTGAAAAGATAACTACTCAGGAAGAACTTAGATTTGAGGCTTCGTAAAACCAAAGTTCACAGGAGCCCCCTAAATCCCCTAATGAGCCTCTTAAATCCTCCCAAGGGAGACTTTGAAAAATGGAGCTTTTTTTGGATGCTATTGGGGAGAAGATACTGGAATTAAAGTGGTTAGGTATTAAACCTCAAAAATTCCTTGTTTGGAATGGGGGGAGTACAATCCTATGCATCCCCGATGTATCGGTTACAGCCCAGGAGGAGGACAACAGTATGTTAACAAACACTATCGACCAAAAGAATATGAATGGCATTGGCGATACTTTTACTGCTTCCGTTGCCCTGGCTGTTATATATTTGCAAGTGGTAGTCTGTATTTAATGCTTGACACGAAACAATGCATCTGGCGGAGCAAACTCACGAGATATTAAAATAAAAAAAGCTGAAATACCACTACGGGTGTTTCAGCTTTTTTATTTAAACAGGTTTCTTATTCAATAGACCGTTAGATTTTCAGATATTAGATGTAAGACGGATTGTATCATATTGAAAAACAACTATTTAACACCTTGAGTGTTATTGTTTCAAACAATTGCCTGCCAGGCTGTTACGAAAGTTTAACGGAGTATTGTTATTTAAACAGGTAAACTTTTCGTTCCTGATTGTCGGGAATACCAATAATATTGTTGATATAGCCACTCTCTTTTTCGAGTGCATCACGTTTAACAAAACCTTCTCCCATGGGCATACATGCGTCCCACGCTCCCGATTGTGCACAATCTTCCCAGCTGGTCACCAATACAACGGTGTGGATGCCAACAACCATAAGTGCATGGGTGTAATCCATTGCTTTAGTAAAGGTTTCACTCACATTTTCTCCGGTTAGCGTGATTGTTTCATCGGCTTGTTGTGCCGCCAGTTCACCAATAGAAATGATAGGATTGTGGTCGTTGACCTCCACTTCCTGAAAGTTAATTATGCCATCCAGAAAACCGGTAATGGTGTCTGTGTTCGACTGGGCACCAGCCATCACAGAAAAACTCATGAAAAGTGCAAAGAATAATTTCTTCATAGTTAATTGTTTTTTTTTTGAGTTGAATTAATTCATGTAAAAATAGGGAATTTTTAGTTGGTCGTCCAGAAATCTTTAAAATTTAAAAACATTGGTGTAGGTTTAAAAGATTGAGATTGCTTCACTGTGTTCGAAATGAAATTTATTCGAAATACGAGGGGAGCTCACTGCGAGAGAAGCAAGGCAATCAAATGGGCTAAACAAAATTTCTGCGGACCAAAAGTCGTTTAAAAATTAAAAGCTTCAGAAAAAAAGGCCTTTTCATATTCACAACTTTGCCTGAAAGAGTCTCGCATTGCATCTAATTGAAGAGGAGATGCGTGTTCCATTAATTTTTCGGCAATCAGAATAAACTGTTGTACATACCTGCCATAAATCTCGCCGGCATATGTATCCATCCATTTCTGATAGGGATTATCTTCAATGGCTCTTTCCCTGATTTTCAAACCGGTTTCCCGGTAAACCCAAAAACAAGGTAACAATGCAGCCACTGCTTCAGGATAAGATGCATTGAATGCTGTATTCAGCAAGAAAGAGGTGTATTGGCTGCAAATATTCGACATTTTCGCGGGCCTTTTAACATCAAAAAATGGAAGCAATTCACTATGAAGAAAGCGCTCTATTTCCAGTCCGTCTCTGGCCATGCTCAGAAAAAAGTCAAAATCTTCATTGGAATCTGAGCGACCGGCAGTGATGGCAAATGCCCGTGCATCTTTTTCAATGTAAAGAATATCCTGCCCCAGATAGTGACGAAATGATTTTTTTGATAGCGTTCCCTCTGCCAGTTGAGTACAAAATGGGTGATTGATGATTTCCGCTATAACACACTCCGTATCAGACCATAATTTGCGGGTGAATGGTCCGGCAGGGAGGCAGTCAGGGATAAAATTCTGAGTCATAAATTTCTCCACAAATTATAAAAATGATGAACGGGGCCGTGTCCCTGACCTAATTTGAAGTCTTTACCGGCTTGTATGGCACTACTGATGTAATCTTTTCCTTTGCCAACAGCCTGTTCCAGAGGTTTATCCAACGCTAGAAATGAAGCAATGGCTGAGGACAGTGTGCAACCGGTGCCATGCGTATTCAGAGTCGAGATGCGTTGAGACTCCAGAAAAATTTGATTTTTACTTTCTGCATTATAGAAAACATCCACCAGTTTTTCATCACTCAAATGCCCGGCTTTCAACAGTACCGAAACGGTATCGTTTAAGGATAATCGGGCAGCAGCCTCAGGGAGTTCGGATTGGGTTGTGAGCCTTTGCCTTAGAAGAATTTCGGCTTCGGGAATATTAGGGGTTATTATCCTTGCCAATGGCAATAAAATTTCCTGTAGTGCCTGTATGGCTTCATCCTGAAGTAATTTGTCACCAGAAGTAGCTACCATTACCGGGTCAATCACCAGGTTTTTGATTTGGTATTGCTGAACTTTTTTGGCAACTAATTCAATGACCTCAGAGGAGTGGAGCATGCCCACTTTTACTGCCTGAGCACCAATATCTTTCATTACCGCATCTATTTGCTTTTCAATGGTTGACAACGGGACCGGAGAAATATCAAAAACTCCTTGTGTGTTTTGGGCAGTGATGGCTGTGATTACCGACATCCCGTAGCACCCGCATGCCGAAAAAGTTTTCAGGTCGGCCTGAATTCCGGCCCCTCCGCCACTGTCACTTCCTGCGATGGTCAGTACGGTGTTGTATTGCTTCATAATCTGGATTCTTGTTTTACTTGTTTGATGACTTCAGCTAACGCCCTTGCAGCAGCTTCAGCATCTTCTGCGGAACAAATTGCTGATACCACAGAAACCCCATTTGTCCCTGTCCGAAGTACATCCGTTACATTGGATAGATTAATACCACCAATGGCAACAGATAGGTGTTTGGAATTGTGTGCAATTTCAGATGTTCCTTTTAAACCTAATCCCTTTTCAAGTTCTTTCTTGGTAGGAGTGGTAAACACAGGACTGATGCCTATGTAATCAATGTCAGCTTCATTGGCCTCCTTCAGTTGTTTCTCTTTTTCGATGGATAATCCGATGATTTTGTCGGGTCCCAATAGTCGACGGGCCATCTCCCAGTGCATATCACTTTGTCCCAGGTGTACTCCGTCTGCATCAATTGCCAGAGCCACATCTACACGATCGTTGATAACCAATGGAATGCCATGATGCCGGAGAAAAGACTTTATTTCAAGTGCTTCCTGAATGAAATCGCGGGTAGAAGCACTCTTTTCCCTCAATTGTACCATGGTTACTCCGCCTTTTACCGCTTTTTCCACAATTTCCCGTAGCGGACGGCCCAACGAAAGGTCCCGGTCGGTAACCAGATAGAGATCCAACTTAAAAGGTTTTCTCATAATTTTAAGTGTTTCACAATATCATTCTCGTTCATAGAATAAAGAGAATCAAGAAAATGTGATTGAAATGTTCCCGGCCCTTTAGCCAGTGGCAGGGTCATTTCTCCGGCTACCGCCATGATGGCCATTGCCGTAGCGGCGGCTTCGAGGGAGGTCGGGCAAACAGCAGCAACAGCCCCCGTTAATGTGGTGGCTGTACATCCCATTCCTGTTACTTTAGGCATCAGAGGAATATCATTTTTGATGGAAAGAACTTTAGCTCCATCGGTAATAAAATCGGTGGGTCCGCTGATACTTACAACTGCTCCGGATTCTTTGGCCAGAGTTTTGGCAAGTTCAACTGCTTTTTCCGACGACTCGGTACTGTCCACCCCTTTGGTTTTAACATCACTGCTGATGAGAGCCATGATTTCCGAGGCATTTCCTCGAATAATGGTGGGTCGGCACTCCGCTATGATTTTATGACAAGTTTGGGTGCGAAAATCAGTGGCTCCGGCACCAACAGGGTCAAGAATTACGGGGATTCCTCTTTTTTGTGCTGTTTTTCCGGCGATCAACATGCCTTCAATCCATTCTTTGCTCAAAGTCCCGATGTTGATAACCAACGCGGAAGCAATGCCAGCCATGGCTTCCATTTCTTCAGGGGCATGGGCCATTACCGGGCTGGCCCCTATCGACAGGAGGGCATTGGCAGTATTGTTCATCACCACATAGTTGGTAATGTTGTGAACCAAAGGAGCCTGGTCTCTCAGTTTTTGCAGGTTTTCGCTGACACTCTTTGCTGTAATCATAGTTTTTTTTTAATCGGTTTAACCGGGAAACAGCATAAAAAAAGCTGTTCTGCAGAGGCAAAACAGCATTCAATGGAGTGTATCTTTCGAGAAAAATAATGGTCCCTGAGTTCCTGTTTCCCTACGCTGTAATTATACATATCAGGTGAAAGGGTTTGTTCTCAGCCCCATACGGAGCACCCCTAACAGTTTATGAATACAAATTTAAACAAAAATATCTATTTAGGGTAAGCACAACGAAGTAGTTGGCATTTTCTTTTAAAGACTAATTAGTCTCTGTCCATAAACTAAGCGTTTTTCAAGTGTTTTAACTAGAAAGTTCAAATTCAAGGCGTGTGAAAAATCTAAACCGCAGTCCCGAAGTAGCTTTTGTAAGGTTTTTTGAACAAAAAACCAACAAAAAGCACAATCGGGATGAGGATTTAGATTTTGAGCAACAACGCAGAAGTTGGACTTTATAGACAAACACTAATTAGGAAGCCATGAATGTTCCCGGCTATACCGCATCATCTGTTCGGCGTATCCTTCTGTGTAATCGGGGTGGATATTCACAATATTTCCCTTCTCATCCTTTTCAACCCGGTAAACCGGATTGATAAAGCCACTGTATGGAGCCAGATTCAGCTTTTTGTATCTCTCCAGAACTTCTGCATGTATCTCCCGGTCTATCTTAACGCCATAGGCTTCTACCAAATTTTTGGCTGTGTCGAAATCTCCTTCAGATTTAACCCGCTGAATTTCGGCGAGCAATTGTGCAAAAAGTTTTCGTAAAGCCTGATAATCGTTAATGATAAAATAGGTTTTGCCATTTTTCGATACTTTTTCGATGACATTATCGGCTTTACCTTTCTCAAATGCCCGGGAAGCAATCAACTGGCGGTTGCGCATGTGGGCCTGTTCTATGCTGTCGCCCAACGAAATGCGGGTGATCTGAGTCAGGAGACCATTGCGAATGTAATTGTCGTATTCGGCTTTGAATGCTTCTTCGTCGGGGAGGAGGCCCAGTTCAATAAGCTTTTTATCACCCATATAATAAAGGGAAAAAAGGTCGGCGCGGGTTTCTTCAATTACGGCACCATACGCTTTCAGTTCATCTCCGTTGATACCTTCGAGCAACTGGCCGGAGCCATGCCCAAGGCACTCATGCAAATCGATATGCAGGTTGGTTGCCTGAAAGCCGTATTTTTTATGTCTTTCAACTTCCTCCTCCGAATAGCAGAATTCCTCCAAAAAACCGGTTCCTTTGGCTGCCTGGTCGTAGGCATAAGTGATATTCTCGATGGTCACCGATTTGGAACCGTACTCTTTTCGAATCCAGTCGGCATTGGGCAGGTTGATGCCTATGGGCGTGTGGGGATAGCAATCGCCACCCAGCATAGCCACATTGATGACTTTAGCCGAAACTCCGCGCACTTGCTTTTTCTTAAATCGCGGGTCGGTGGGAGAGTGGTCTTCAAACCATTGGGCATTTTTACTGATGATTTCCGTGCGTTGGGTGGCTTCCATATTTTTGAAATTAACCACACTTTCCCAGCTGGCTTTTAATCCCAGCGGGTCTCCATAGGTTTCAATAAAACCGTTGATGAAATCCACCTGCGATTCCTGATCCTGCAGCCATTCAATGTTGTATTCGTCGAAGGTGCGAAGGTTGCCTGTTGTGTAAAAATCTATCAGAAGGGAAATGACCTTTTTTTGTCGGTTGTTTTCAGCAACGATGAGTGCTTTCTCCAGCCAGAAAACTATTTTTTCTATTGCAGCAGAATAGAGACCCCCAATCTTCCATGTTTTTTCAACCATCTGACCATTTTCTTTTGTCAGAAGTGAGTTCATGCCATGTGAAACAGGTGCATTATCCTCAGGGTTCTTTTTTGATGCATAATACTCCTCAGCCTCCTGTTGCGATACTCCTTCGTAATAATAATTTGCTGAAGTAAGTAGTAAATCTTCATTCTCGTTCTGATTTACACGCCTGGCATCAATTTCAGGATCAAAAAGGATTGGAATCAGTCGGTTTAATAAATCATTCTTTGATTCATTGGACTTCAGTGGAAGTTGTTTTTCATCAGTGTTTTCCACTATTTGCCTGAAAAAATCATTACTAAATCCGGGCTCCATCTTGGCCGTTGAGTAGTGATGATGAATCCCGTTCGAAAACCAAACTCTTTTCAGGTATATTTCCAGAGCCATGAACTCATTTCCCGACCTGTCACCACGATAACTTTCATATACAGCCTCCAGTGTTCTTCTGATGGTTAAATTGTGCTTGTAATTCTGGTCAAACAAAATATCACGTCCTTCAACAGCAGCCTGCGAAAGGTAATAAATGAGTTCTTTTTGTTTTAGCGTCAAATCCTCAAATCCTGAAACCGGGTATCTGAGGATTCGTAAATCGGCAAATTGTTCAACGAAAAATGAAAATGTATTATTGCTCATGTAGGTGTTTGTAGTTTTTCTTTTAATTTTCTAATAGTTAGCATCTTAATCTCTTGTGTTTCGTTGCAGGTCAATGTAGAAAACACCCGTAAATGCTATTAATCCTAAAAATAAGGCCCGACTAGATCTGCCAGATAATTGGGAATTCTTGTAGGCCTGCGGGTTTCTGCATTGAGAAAAGCCAGAACCGTTTCGCCCGAGACCAGTAGTTTTTCCTTTTCATTGTAAATATTGTACTTGAAACGAATGCGGGAGGTGGGATACTCCTCAATAAAGGTTTCGATGGTTATTTCTTCGTCGTAAACCGCCGGATGATGGTATTTCACATGCAATTCGGATAGGGGAAGCAGAATACCTTCCTCTTCAATTTTGCTGTAGGGCACACCCAGGTCGCGAAACATCTCTGTACGGCCTACTTCAAAATAGGAGGGGTAAACAGCATTATTGACAATACCCATCTGGTCGGTTTCCCCGTAACGTACACGGACTTTGGTAGTATGTTTGAGCATGATAGTTATTTAAAAGGTGAATCGGGTTCTTTGGCCATGTGGCTGTAAGATAGTTTTTCTATCAAAGACGGCCACCATTTACTAAGAAAAACAGTCAGTTTGCCTTCTTTAAAGGTCAGAATAAGTGTCCGCTTTCTCTTGATAATGGCTTTGGCCAGATGACGGGCCACTTCTTCAGCACTCATCATTTTATCTTCGGCACGAGGCGTTTCTCCCTGGTTGGTTCCATTGGCTGTTAGGGCCGCTTTACGTACGTTGGATGCGGTAAATCCCGGAGCCGCGATAAGCACATGAAGCCCTGTTTTCAGATTTTCGGTGCGCAGGGTTTGCAAAAATCCGTGCATGGCAAACTTGGACGCCGAATAGCCTGTTCTTCCGGGCAATCCGATAAAGCCAGCAATGGATGAAACGCCAACCACCGAACCTTTGGTTTCCAACAAATAGGGGAGAGCATATTTGGTGCAATATACGGTTCCCCAGAAATTGACATCCATAAGCTGCTTTAAAACTGAAAGGTCTAAATCCTTAAAAAGAGCTCGCATGGATATTCCTGCATTGTTTACCAGAATGTCAATTTTTCCATACCGCTGAACCGTTTCATCAATCAATATTTTGCAATCCTTTTCTTTGCTGACATCTGTAGGCATAACCAGCACTTCATGGCCTGCGTCACTTAGTTCTTGCTCAATTTCAGCAAGTTTGTCTGCACGCCTGGCTGCAAGGGATAGTTTAGCTCCCCGTGCTGCAAAATCTCTGGCACAAGCCAGACCAATGCCCGAAGAGGCTCCTGTGATGATTATTACTTTATCCTTCATTGGTATATTTAGTTTCCTAAGAAATAAATTGTTGTTGTTTTTTTATTATTGACCACCCCCATTTCATTCGTTTACATTCCGATTTAAAATTTACTTCGGGTGCCTGATCCCGATGAGTTTTTTGAATAAACCAGATTTAAACCCGGGGCACATTTCCAGATTATTAAACATACAAAAATGGACTTTTTTGCCGAAACAAACGAGAATAAACGAGATTTTTAAAACTTTAGGTCTTCCGGTTTGTCAGGAATTATCCCTGTTTATCGTATTCAAACACCAGCTCATCCTTTTTATCTTGCCAAAGGCTTCAATACTATTCAATTTTGCAATGTAAAGTTCAACCAACAAACCATTGCACAATGAAAACCAACCTGAAATTTTTGATATTGATAGTTCCGCTGTTGTTTGTGTATCAATCTGTTTTGGCTCAGACGCTTGTGAAGGGGTGTGTGGCCGATAAAAGAACGGGTGAACCGCTGCCCAGTGTTAATGTCTATGTAAAGGACAGTTATGATGGTACCATTACCGGCCCCGATGGCTGTTATGAACTTTCGGTTCAAAGTGACAGTGATTTTATTCTGGTTTTTAGCTTTGTAGGGTATCAAAGCATTGAGAAAACGGTATTGCCCACCGAAAATATCACTCTTGATATTGAACTGAAAGAAAGTATTACCAATTTAAATGCCGTCACAATTACCGCCGGAAGTTTTGAAGCGGGCGATAAAAAAAGAGCTGCGGTGATGGACCCGATGGATATATATACCACTGCCGGTTCGTTGGGCGATATAGGAACTGCGCTTAAAACACTCCCTGGTACTCAGGTATCTCCTGATGATGGGCGATTACTGGTAAGAGGGGGGGATGCCTCCGAAACCCGTGTTTTGATGGATGGCGTACTGGCTGCAAAACCCTATTATTCCAAAATACCAGATTTACCTACTCGTGGAAGGTTCTCTCCCTCCTTGTTCGAAGGCACATTTTTCAGCACCGGAGGCTATTCTGCAGAGTTTGGGCAAGCTCTTTCTTCCGTTTTGATATTGGAATCACAGGATGTTGCTGTTGAAGAACTGACCAGTCTTTCACTGATGAGCATTGGGGGAGAACTGGCCCGGACTTGGGTAGGGAGTAACCGCTCATTCTCAGCAACAGGGGGCTATTTCAATTTTAGTCCTTACAATTCGTTGGTAAAAAATCATATAGATTGGGAGGAGGATGTGGAGGCATTCAATGCAAATATTAATTACCGCCAAAAAGGAGAGAAAGGTGGGTTGTTCAAATTGTTTGCATCAGGCGACTATGGAGGCCAATCTTTCAAAGTGCCTGATGGCTCGGGAGACATACTGACCATTGATGAGACCGGAGGAAATGTCTATGTTAACAGTACCTATCACCACTCGCTTACAGACAAAACGTTAATGAAGTTAGGAGTCTCCTACACTTACGATGACCAGGATTTTCAGGCCGGGATCCATAATCAGCAGACTGCGGAACGGGTGACTGAAGGGAAAGTCAAACTGATTTCCCAACTGGAGAATGGGTTTAAAATCACTTATGGAGGAGCCTGGCAAAAGACTCTTTTTGATCAAACATATCGCCAGACAGAAAGCGGGTTTTTAATAAATACCAATTTCTCGGACGATTTGCTTTCCGGGTTTGCCGAAGCTGAATGGCGGCTCAACTCCAGAATTGCTTTTCGCCCGGGCCTGCGGTTTGAACACTCCTCACAATCAGATGAACAATTATTCTCACCACGAGTTGCTATGGCAATTTCCACTGGTGAAAACACTACACTGTCAATGGCCTGGGGACATTTTTTTCAGAGTGCTCAGAGTGATTTCCTGAAGTACAACCGGAATATCAACATGCAAAAAGCGGAGCATTTTATTCTTGGGTTACAATCCGGAAGTCTCGCCACAAGGCTTTTCCGTGTAGAAGCATATTATAAAGATTATTCGAAACTTATTACTGGCGAATACAATGATTTTGGAGAGTTTGTTCCTTTTGAGAACAGTGGAAACGGATATGCCAAAGGTGTTGACTTTTTCTATCGCGACAAAACGCTGATCAAAAATACTGATTTCTGGGTTTCTTACTCATTTATCAATTCCGAGCGGAAATTTTTGGACTATACCGAGAAGGTAACTCCGGAATTTATCTCACCTCATACATTTAGTTTTGTGGCCAAGCATTTTGTTTCTCCCATACGGTCGCAGATTGGCCTTACCTGGATGTGGAATTCGGGGCGCCCTTATCATATACCCGGAGATGATGAGTTTATGGGACACACCTCTCCCAATTACAGCGATTTGGGTGCGAATTTAAGCTACCTGACCAGTCTTTTCGGACAATTTACCATTGTACACTTCAGTATGTCAAACGTTCTGGGACGTAAAAATATACTGGGCTACCGAAGAGTTGCCTTGTCGGGCGATGATGGAAATGCATCCCTGATTACCCTAAGGCCTGATGTGGAGCAGTTTATGTTTCTGGGAGTGTTTATCTCTATTAATTAGTGGGTTCGGTTTCAACAGTTTGTTAGAAAAAGCCTAACTCCAGAGATGCTATAACACAAAGATTTTATTAACAGATTGTTGTGTCCAGCCTCCTTTGCCTTATTAATACTTTTTATTCATAGTTCTATCTGCCTTTTATTCAATAATCTAAAACTTATAATTATGAAGACACTTGTTATTTTAATTATGGTTTCGATGATTTCGTATTCTTCTTTTTCTGAAGATTTTGAATCAACAATGAAACAGACCATCACAGAGATGTATCACTCTCAGAATGCGCAAAAACTGGAAAATATTGCCGGAAAATTTTACAGAATCGGCCAGGCTGAAAAAGATAATTGGTTGCCTTATTATTATGCCGCTTATTCGTATGTCAGTATCACCTATCTTCTTGATGATGGCGATGCAATTGACAGTTATCTCGATAAGGCCCAACCCATGCTTGACAAAGCCATTGAGTTGAATCCTGACGAATCGGAAAACTACGTACTTCAGGGATTGATTCATTCCATGCGTATTACGAATCCTATGCGTGGGATGAAATACTCAGCTCTTTCGAATGAGGCACTCGAAAAAGCTGAAAAACTGAATCCGGAGAATCCGCGTCTCTGGCTTTGCAAAGCTCAGAATATTTTCTATACCCCATCAATGTTTGGTGGTGGGGCCGTGAAAGCAAAGCCTGTTTATGAAAAGGCTGCAGAATTATTTGATACCTTTGAACCCAGTAATGCCCTTTGGCCCGGTTGGGGAGAAGAACTAACTACCTCTCAACTTGCCTCTATGTCAGAATAATATAACACCGTACAAAGAGTAGTTTTCCTCAAGAAATTGAAAATGAGCAGCAGAAAAAGTATTGTATTTGAAATTTTATTTTATGGAATTATTTCCATGGCAATTGGAACTTTTTTTCAGTGGGTAAATTGCCCCTACTGTATGACTCAGCCTGTTTTAATACTTCAAAATATGGGGTATTCATTGATGTTGGGATTGGGCCTGTTTTTTAATAAATTTCTTTACGATTTGGCCATCAAACCATATATCTCCTGGATAGATAACCCGTTGCGGGCTGTTCTTATTTCTTTTGGGGTCACAACTTTTTATTCCGGTCTGATTATCTTTTTTACAAACTGGCTTTGGTTTACGGTAGCAAAGGGAATGCCGTTTGGGGATTTTCTTAGCCAACTTCCAGGCATCTGGGTTACCGAGTTTGTTATTCTCTATTTTATTTCGATGTGGTTTTATGCCCGCTCGTTTTTTCTGGATTGGAAAGAGCAGATTAAACAACAGGAGATGCTTAAAAGGGAAGCCCTGGCTGCTAAATATGATGTACTCAAAAGTCAGGTGAGTCCTCATTTCCTTTTCAACAGCCTCAATGTTGCCACTTCGCTGGTTGATAGCAACCCTGAAAATGCTAAACATTTTCTTTCGCAACTCGCCAGTATGTATCGCGATGTTCTGGAACTTCAGGATAAGGACCTGGTTTCCCTGGACAGGGAATTAAAATTGGCTTCCAGGTATCTTTATTTGCAAGAAATGCGGTTTGGAAAATCTTTTCAATTTAGTCTTCCTTCAGATGCTTCGCAAGCCTTTCAGATTGTTCCACTTTCGATTCAACTGCTGATGGAAAATGCATTTAAGCACAACCTTTTTTCCGCAGAAAACCCTATGAAAATAGATGTGCAGTTGCAAGGAAGGCATCTGGTGGTGAGAAACAGCAGAAATGAGCACAATGATACCAGGGATTCACTTAATTTAGGATTGGAAAACCTTAGAGGAAGATATCAATACCTTACCGGAAAGGATATCGATATTATTCATTTTGACGGGGTTTTTGAGGTTCACATTCCACTTATCCATGTTGATACTGCATGACTTTCGCCAGTGGCTCGAAATTATAAAACAAGAAAGCGGATTCCTTAGGTGGAAATCCGCTTTCTATTATTTGAAAATAAGTTTGTTAGCTGTTTAAAAATTTAGATAATGTTTCAATCAGGATCTGTAATCTAATGGGCTTGGCAAGATAATCATCACATCCCGCTTCCATACATTTTTCTCTTTCACCGGACATCACATGGGCTGTTTGTGCAATAATCGGAATATCCGGATTGATTTTTTTAATTTCACGGGTAGCAGTATAACCATCCATTACCGGTAGCTGCAAATCCATTAAAACCAGGTCAACCTGGTTGTCTTTGAACAAATCAATCGCTTGTTGTCCATCTTTGGCCCAAAGAATTTTTGCACTGGTTCGTCGCAGGGCAGCATCAAAGAAAATTTTGTTGGTGTCAACATCTTCCACCACCAATATGACTTTGTCACCCCAGTCCTGGTTTAGTGCATCACTTAAATTCGAATCCGACATAATATATTTAACTTAAAATAGATTTGATACCTTTGCCTTTGGTTTGTCAAAATAACACTTTATTTTTTAATATCCCTTAATATTTCAAAAAAAATATCTGAAGTTTCTTTTTTAAAGTAAGGATTGCTGAAACGTTCTTTTTTTTGTTCTTTTGAGTATCTCTTCCAAACTCAGGAAGTTTGGGTTAACAATGTTAAATGGGCCTTTAAATTGGCATTGTAGAATGAATATTAAGATACTTCACATTATAATATTTTTCTTGTTGTTTTGTTCGGTGACCAGCCGGTTAGAAGCGCAGGATTCTGTCGATTTTTCACTTGCTCAAAGATTGCGCACAACTTCGGTTGACAGTCTTTCGATTGAAGAAAAAGTGGCGTTGATTTTGTTGCCTATAGGAGGGAAGTATGAGCCAAATTTTAATGAGAGAAGAAACTCCTTGAAAGATCCATTTATTGTCTCCAATCATGTATTAAATGTTATCAATGGATTTGAGGAAAGCGTCGCCACTATCCCTTTTCCCGACATCAGAGCAATTTGTACCTTGGATGATAATAGATTCCGTCAGATTTTAAAAGTTGAATTATTGAAAAGTCTTTCTCAACGGAAAGAAAGATTCATTCTTGCCTCCAATGAATATCTTTTCAAGAAAGTTGGTTTATCCTGGAAGGCTCCGGAACTCAGCAAATATAGTTTTGCTTTATGGGTCCTTTCCGGCAATTCAGGAGAAGCCATTCCGATTCCTGCAGTAAATATGCCTGAACTTCTCTTCGAAAAGAATAAGCCTTTGGAGAATAAATCAGATTCTCAGAAGAGAAACATTTTTTTCTCCTGGGGAGAAGAGGTGTCTTCCAGTTCACCTGTCTCTTTTGAAGAGAGAATATCAGAAGGCATTTTGTTTTTAACACAAGATCCGTTGGCTGACTATAAAATGCTGGTTAGGGCCTATCGGAATAATATGCTGATGGAAGAAGACTTAAATTCCGGCTGCAAAAAGATATTGGCCATTTTAAGAAAGGTGAACTGTGATTTAACCCCTGTAGATTCAGTTCCCAAACATATATCTGAACTGGCCCGGAGGCAATCTTTTGAGCAGGGAATAAGGCTTTTTCGTAAAAGGGATGGTGGGTTTTTACCACCAGATTTAGCTAAAGTGAAGGCAGGGATTTTATCTGGTGTGTCGGAAGAGGCTACCTTTTCTTTTAAAAGCATGCTCAACCATCACGTTTCAGTAGAGGACTATGGGGAAAAGGGGGTAAACTATGTTTTTTGGCTTGTTGATGGTCAAAAAATTAGCGAAGCGGCTATAGAGGAGCGACTTTTGGATATTCATAATAACTATCCGGATGCCCGAATTGCAATGATAATGGCAAATTCCGGAAACTATTTTGAGTTTCATTCAATCCCGGATGACCTGGATGCTTTATATACAGGGACCTCTGACTATCCTTTGGTTTGGAATCTTCTGGCACAGGCTGTTGCCGGGGGCCTGCAAATTGGTTATGTAAAGCCTTGTGAAGATTGGTTTACCGCTATCAGGCAGGACTCACGATATATATCTCCCACGCGACTGAAATTCGGAATTCCAGAAGAAGTTGCTATGAGTAGCGATTCACTTACTGTTATTGATTCCATTATGTTTGAGGCAATACAAGCAGAAGCTACCCCCGGCGGCCAGGTGCTAATTGCACGGGATGGGGTGGTGGTGTGGAATCGGAATTACGGGTATCATACCTACGATAAAAAAAGGGAAGTAAAATTTCAACATCTCTATGATTTGGCATCGGTTACAAAGATTACAGCCACTATTCCTTCGTTAATGAAACTCTATGAAAAAGATTTTTGGGCGATGGATGATTCACTGGGGATGTTTTTTCCGGAAGCGGATACCACCGATAAAGCAGGAATAACCCTGGAAGAACTCTTGTTGCACGAGGGTGGGTTGTCTTCCTATATCCCTTTTTATCAGAATGCTATAGACCGTGACCAATTGAATGGAAGTCTTTTTGGAAGGCGTTATTCCTGGTTGTATAATATAAAACTGGACGACTATATATATATGAATCGTACGGTGCGTTATAGAAAAGATGTGTTTCAAAAATCAGATAATGACGAATTTAGCATCCAGGTGGCCAGAAACTTTTTTATGAACAAACATTTTCTGGATTCCATAACCCTTCAGGTGATTGAATCTCCAATGAGAACCCGGCATCGTTATTTGTACAGCGATTTGGGATTTTTCTTCCTGGGGCAGATGGTTCCCCGGCTAACAGGAAAGTCAATGGATGTATTTATGGACTCGGTTTTTTATCAGCCCCTGGGGATGCAACGGACGTCTTTTCTGCCTGCCGGGAAGTTTCCCGCCGAAGAGATTGTTCCAACCGAAATGGACAAAGCATTTCGGAAACAATTGATTCATGGCTGGGTTCACGATCCAGGTGCCGCAATGATGGGAGGGGTTGCGGGTCACGCCGGGTTGTTCTCCAATGCGGTGGATATGGCCAAAATGATGCAGATGTACCTGAATAAAGGAACCTATGGAGGCATGCGGTATTTAAATGAAAGTACGATAGAATATTTTACCAGTTGTCATAGTGAAAACAATCGCCGGGGTTTGGGATTTGATAAACCCGAACCTGATACTGCAAAAGCAAGTCCTGCTTCAGAGTATGCCTCTCCGTCGTCATTCGGTCATAGTGGATTTACAGGAACCCTAGTCTGGGCAGACCCCGGTAACGGGTTGGTTTATGTTTTTCTGTCCAACAGAGTCCATCCTTATCAGTATAATAAGACACTGATTGAGGAAAATATCCGAACAAGGATCCAGGATGCGGCTTACAAAGCCATTATAAAGCGAGAATAATCGGGGTTTCTAAAAACCTCTTACAACTAATTAT
>NZ_JADQBH010000298.1 GCF_016278715.1 Marinilabilia sp.
AGCCAGTTACAACTTTATCTGTGCCACCTACTCGCAGTTCAATCAGCCCAAGAAACCAGCTAAACAACTATTTCTGAATGCCGTTTCCGGTGGTAACATCATCATTATGGATGAAGCGCACAACGCCTCGGGAAGTTCCAATACGGGAGAGTTCATGCAGGGTGTACTTCGCCAGACCAAAGGTGTTTGTTTCCTGTCTGCCACCTTTGCCAAACGCCCAGATAACATGCCCATCTATGCGCAAAAGACCTCCATGAGCGATGCCAACATGAGCAAAGAGGATTTGGTGGAAGCCATCACAAAAGGAGGTGTGGCATTGCAGGAAATACTGGCTGCCCAACTGGTATCCGAAGGTCAGATGATAAGGCGTGAACGCTCTTTTGAAGGCGTGGAAGTCAATTACATTGAGCTGAAAGAAAAAGCAAAGCAGCAGGCCGAAACAGCCGACAAGATTACCTCTATCATTCGTGACATCATCGGTTTTCAGGAAAAGTACATCAACAAACAGGTGGAGCAGCTCGACAAAATTGCTGCAGCCGAAAGCAAGGAAGTGGAAACCCGCAAAGGAACCGAGAAAGCCGGGGTTGACAATATTCCCTATTTCTCCAAGGTGTTCAACGTGATAAACCAGCTTCTCTTTAGTCTCAATGCCGAAGATGTGGCCGACCATGCCATCAAACGGCTCAAAGAAGGCAAGAAACCGGTCATTGCTTTTGCTTCCACCATGGGCAGTTTCTTGGAAGACATGGCCAAACCCGATGACATCATTAACGGGGATTTCTCCATTGTACTGGAGAAAGGATTAGACAGCGTTCTTCGTTACACCGAAAAAGACATTGACGGGCAAAGTCAGGGCAAAAGCTTTAACATTGCCGATCTCTCGGAAGAAGCCCAGCTGGCCTACCGGGATATTCTCAAACGCATCGAAAAGGCATCCACCGGAATAACCATCAGTCCGCTTGATTTAATCATCCAAAAAATCCGGGAAGCAGGCTTTTCCGTGGGCGAAGTCACCGGGCGAAAACTTTGTGTGCAGTACAATTCCATCAAGAAAGGCAATACCACCGCCTTAGTGCTGAATCGTAAAAAGGAAAACACAGCCAGTCTGTTCCGCCAGTTCAACGATAACGAAATCGACTGTTTGCTGATTAACCAGTCCGGTTCCACCGGTGCATCGGCCCATGCCATTGTCACCGGAAAAGTTCCGGCAGACAAGGTCAAGCAACGGGTGATGGTCATTTTGCAGCCTGAGCTGAACATCAGCACCGAAATACAAAAACGTGGCCGAATCAACCGAACCGGCCAGATCATGAAGCCGATTTACGATTACATCATCTCATCCATCCCGGCACAGAAGCGGTTTATGATGATGCTCAAAAAGAAGCTCAAATCGCTGGATGCCAACACCACTTCCAATCAGAAAAACAGCAAGTCGCAACTGGAATCGGATGATTTTTTGAATAAGTATGGCGACAAGGTGGTTCGCCAGTACATGCTGGAAAACCCGGAGCTAAGCAAAGCCCTGGATAATCCACTCAAATTTGAAGGCAAGGAAAGCGATGAAACCCCATCCGAAGGCGATGCTTCAAAAGTAACCGGACGGGTGGCCGTGCTTTCGGTAAAGGAACAGGAGAAGTTTTACAGCGAAGTGATTGAGCGGTATAACGATTACGTGGAATACCTCAAACAATCCGGAGAATATGACCTTGAAGTGGAAGTTCTCGACCTGAAAGCAGAGACCAAAGAGCGCAAGGTGGTCATTGCCGGGAAAGGTGGCCGGTCGGTATTTGGGAACGACACCTTCTTAGAAAAGTGTGAATGCAATGTTCTGAAAAAGCCTTATGGCAAACCGGAACTGGAAAAACTCATCCAGAAACATCTGGAGGGTAAAGATGCCGATACCATTGCGGAAGAAACCATCACAGCCCATGAAAAGCATGTTCAGACCAAGCTCAATGAGGATTTAAAGGAACTGGATGCCAAATACAAGGAACTAATTGCGGATATTTCCAACGAAAAGCCCTTTCAAAAGATTCCGGTATTTGATAAGACAGCTCAAAAAACCTATCTGGCGGAACGCACCGAAGAGCTCAATGCCGCCAAGCAGGAAGCCATCACCAAGACCAGAACCCAAAGTGAGAACCGCAAAAGCTATCTAAATGGATTCTTCCGGTTTTTCCGCATTGGGCACGGCTATTTTTATCCGGCATTAAGCTTTGAAGCGGACAGCAGCGATAATTCCTATTGCATGTTCCTGGGCTTTGACATCAGCCAAAAGCGCAATAACCCTTATGCACCGTCAGCTGTGAAGCTTCGTTTTGCCATTGCCGACAGTCGCAAGTACATTGTTTTGCCGGCTTCTGGTGATACGGCCAAAGAGATTGAGCGCATACAGGCCCGAAGCTTTCAGCTCTCCACCTCTCAAAAGGAAAGCTTGATTGGGAAATGGGATGAAGCCATCAAAGCCTTTACCGCAGACCGCCAAACTCGCTATATAGTAACGGGTAATATTCTGCAAGGCTCGGCTGATTTTTCCGGGAAACTGGCAAGCTATACCACCAAAGGCAAAGGGGTTCAGAAAGGCATCCTGATGAGTGAGGCGTGGTCGCCCGAAACCGGTGATAGCAAAGCCAATTCTTACGTGGTGGCACCCATTGCCAAACTGCAAAAGCACATTATGAGCCTTAGAAATGGTGCTGCCATTGCCACTGAGAACAAAATCAGCATCGTTCGCCACTATGACGATACCTTCAAAGTCATCATGCCTAAAACCAAAAGTCACATTTCCATTTACACCGATAAGGAGGTGGTAAAGCTTTTGGTTAACAATAGAGATGGTTTTGAAATGGTCTCCGGGAACATGAAAGCTTCGGTAACGGAAAACAACATGCCCAAGCTCTTAAAACTACTGGGTGAGCGGTTCAGTCTTTCGGTGAAAATACCCCGTCACTACTTTGAGGAATTTCTTGAGAAAAACACAGGGCGCAACGATTCGGTGGATAGCCTGACCAAAGAAGCCATGAAGCTTTTTGAGATGGATAAGAAAGCATTTTCGCAAAAACTGGCCAAACAAAAACAGACCATTCAAAAGCACAAACCCGGCAGGGAGGACAAAGCCAAAAAAATTAAACTGGTTAAGCTGCGGGCCAAAGCCATTCTGATTATGCAAAAGCAGATGCGCCAAGTGGCCGGTGTTGGTGCCCATCCTAAAATCAAAACCATCCTATGAATAAGGCAAAGAAGATTCAGCTCCGGCTGGATAGATTCCCTGAACTCAAGGGGATTGATGACGAGGTAGAAAAAGCTTTGCAGGAAAAGCAAAAGAACCGGCAGTTTAAGGATGCCGGTAAACGGATTCATGGCTCCCGGAAAGAGCAGGCGATGTACGACAAACTTATCAGCAGCAGTGACCTGCAAAGTATCGAACAGGACGAGGCCACGGCCATTGAGCTGATAAAAAAGGACAAGGTATTTCCAAAAGTTGACCCACAACAGGAAAAAGAAAACGGAACGGATTCGGGATGCGCCTTTCTGAAGGTAAAAATCCGTCAGGCTTTTCCGGCAACGCCTTATCAGAATACCAAAGAGGCACGGGAGCAATATGTGAGAATGGCCGAAGCCTTTCAATCTATTCTGAAGGAAGCCGTGACCATCGACAATCTGAAAGAACTTTTATCGGTGGCTACCGATGGGCAAATCATCCCCAAAACAGACTTCGGGATGCTCTTTGGCAAGCAGCTGCGTAATCTGGTGTTTGCCCTCAATGGCTATGTTAACGGAACGGGTGCGGCCAGACAAACCGTGATGGATGCCCGCCGGTATTCCGGCATCACAAAAGAGCTGGCCATGCCACTGCACGACAAACTGAAAGCTTCCTACGACAAACTGATAGAACGCCAACAAAAGTGCATTGATTCGGCCAAGCAGATTATCTCTGCACCGGACATGAAGCGGCACAAAACAGCGGATTTGACCTTCCGGGGTGGTATGCTTAGTAGCGTAAGAACCGTAGAGCAATATGTGCAATACGTGACACAGGTTTGTACCCGCTTTATCAACAACTATCAAAGGGAGTTTAACGACAAAAAAGAGCAGTTTCCTTACAAAGCTTTTCAGCCGGACTGGTCATGGGCCGATACCAAAACCAAGTCAACCGCTAAAAGTGACAGCAGTGCCAAACCAAAGATAGAGGCGATTCCATTGGCCTACATCAAACGCACCGGTGGATTATTGATTGAGCAGGCCGATGAAAAGACAGTCATTGAAAAGTTGCATTTCAAATCGCTCACGCTGGGAAATTACGTTCGTGACAATGAAGCCCAGGAACACATCCGTCATTTTGTGGCGGCTATCGTGGATTTATGCGAGGTTCTTGACATTAACCTCTCCATGAATGAGAACCTTGCCATTGCCTTCGGGGCTTTTGGCCGGGGTGGTAAAGCGATGGCCACCTATTACCCCACACGTCAGCTCATCAACCTGACCAAACGAAACGGAGATGGTTCGGTAGCCCATGAGTGGGGCCACTTCTTTGACCATTTTCTCAATGGCTTTTCTCTTACTAAACCGGCATTGCGCACAGAGCAGATTTTAGATGGAATAATGAATGGTTTTGGAAGCAGACGTAAATACCTGACCAATCTACGCTCCTCCATGAGCCGGGATTACTTTACCAGCGAGATGGAGGATATTCTGAGAAACCATATCCTCGAAAGCCCAATGCTCAAAAGCATGGCGGGACTGGTGGCGATGCTTCGGTTCGGATATTGCCACATCGACGGAACCATGGTCAGCTACAATCAGGCAGATGCAAAGGGCAAAAAGCCCACCGACAGCAATCTTTACTATTATTCCAAGCTGCAGGGAACCTACTGGAGCAACATCGCTGAAATGTTTGCCCGGAGTTTTGAATGCTATGTATCGGACAAACTCAAAGAACAGGGCCGGGTGAACAACTACCTCGTATCGGGCAGCATGTTCGCTTTCCCGGTATATCCGCAAAGCAAAGAGCGGGAGTGCATCAACAAATGCTTCGATCACCTGATAACCTCCATGAAAAGCCATCTTTCCATCAAACCATTTACGCCATTTACCGCCCAACGTGCCGATGAATACATCGACCTGACCAACGAGGGGAATGTCAACAAGGGCGTGATTGTAGGCAAAGAGCGCAAGCTGAAACTGGCCAAGATTCGGGCAAAAGCCATCATCATCAAACAAAAACAAGCCCTTGCGAAGGGAAGCGAAAAATAAAAAAATAAGTTAGAACTTAATATTATACAGCATGAGACTTACAATAGCCAATTACAAAGAAGCCACAAAGAACATTGATTCCAAGAAACTGCCGGAAGCTGCCCGTGAAGCGCACAAGGAATTTGATTCGTTTGCCGATTTCTACGATGAGGACAAAGACATTAAAGAGATGCTGGACAACCATTTCAGGATTGTTGAACCTTATTTGAAGGATGAGCCAAAGAAGGCACCGGACAAAAAGAAGTCCCCGGCTGCAAAGAAGACAGCAAAGAAACCAACTCCCAAGGCTAAAGCAAAAAACACATCTTCCCGTAAGAAGACTGCCGCAAAGAAAGTAAAACGCAAACCCAACGAGGTGGCATTAATGCCTTTGGAGATTAAAATCATTAAGCGGTATTTGGCAATGCACGAGAAAAAGGTTTCCGAACGGCAAGTGTCGCTTCTTTACAAGGTTATTCAGAAAGCAGCTACCGAAAAAACCATACGGAAAAGCAGCAAATATGCCGAGGAAGTCAAACTCATTGGTAACGACCTTGCCAACACCTACAAAGAGATGGGCGAAAGCTGCACATTTGAGGTTCCGGACACTCTGCACAGCAAGCTTAAAACCATTGTGGACAGTTATGGTGTCAGCCCGGCCATTGCACTCATCAAGCGATTCATCAATCTGTATGGCAACATTACCATTGAAAAGGCGAAGCGACTATTGACCAGCATCAAGAACGCCAAAAAGAGCGGTAAGGTCAGCTCCGGGGACAATGGTTTTGAGCGGGTAACCCAGGTGCAGAAGCATCTGGAGGATTACCTTGAAAGCGACAAGCTGTTAGTAACCAATATCCAGCTAAACGGTCTGAAAGGCCTTGCCGGACTGGGAAAGTAACAGCCACTTCTACTAAACCCTTGCGTAGTGGTGGCAAACAAATTAATGGGGTCTCAATGGCAAAAAGCAATGTGGTTTCTCCCGGTCAGGTGGTATCAGCCGACCAGTTGGCCAAAATGAAGTTTTCGACCCTTTCCATTGGTGGGAAATTTGGCAAACTATTGGGCAAGCCATACAAACCTTTTTACCTGATGATTTACGGAAGTCGTTTCAACGGTAAAAGCTCCGTGGCCATGCTATTGGCCGATGAACTGGTCAAGGGTGGCTTAAAGGTTTTGTACGTTTCCAACGAGGAAGGTGTGAAAGGCTCTCTTCAGGAGAAGCTTCTTCGGTTAAAAATCAGCAGTCCGATTCATTTTGTGGAGGAATACAACCCCAAACAGTTCCGAGGCTATGATGCGGTTTTTCTGGACAGTACCCAGACAGTCGGCATGAAACCGGATGAATTCAAAATCATTAAAAAGCAATTTCCAGAGACCTCTTTCATTTTGGTGTTTAAGGCCAACCGGGATGGCAGTTCCAAAGGTGGAACCGATTGGGAACACGATGTGGATGCCATCATGCACATCGAAAACCAGAGTGCCACCATGGAAAAGAACCGGTTTCCCGGTGGTAGTAACGAAACCATTAAAATGTTTTAGACCATGGAAGAAGCCGCCGTCAAATTACTCTGGATAGCCGTTGGAACTACTAGCTCGTTGATCGTTGGAGTTGTCTCCTTCATCATCCGCAATGCCCTATCCAAGAATGCCACAAAGGACAATATAAATGCAAAAACCGATCTGTTGGAAAAGGATATTTCTCACCTGACAAAAGAGATGAATTCCTGTGAAACCAAGTTTGCCATCCTTCACAAGCGGGTGTCGGATTTACGGGAAAACTCTAAAGAGATATACGTCAGTAAAGAACTGTTCCACCAGACCATCAAACAGCTCAATGAAAAGCTGGATACCATCCTAAAATTTGTAGAGAAATAATGAACCTATTTAGAAAACTTGCCAATGCAGGCACAGCCGAAACCCTCAAGGAGGGCGCTAAGCTCATTGATGAGATATTTACTACGCAGGAGGAAAAGCTTCAGGGCAAAATGGAGCTTTTCAAAATGGCCATTACAGATAGAGATTCTGCCAGAACCATGTATTCCAAAGACAGCTGGCTCCAGAAGACTTTTGCCCTATTCTTTTTGCTGGCTTGGTGTGGATTGACTGTTCTCATGCTGGAATATTTCATACTGGGAAATATTCATTTAGAGGATTGGCAGATTGCTTTTGTAAGCAGTATCAATGGTGGCATATCCACCAAATTAAGCACCATTATCGACTTCCTTTTCGGTGGTGCCATTTCCGGAGTTAACAATGTAAACCTTAAATCCAGACGTAAAAATGAAAAAAACATTTGATGAATTATTTGAAGGCGTGATAAAGCATGAAGGCTATTACGCAAATGTTTCCGGCGACCGAGGAGGAGAAACCTATGTGGGAGTAGCCCGGAACTTACACCCCAACTGGGAAGGATGGGCAGTCATTGACCTTTACAAGTCAGAAGCCGGAGCCATAAAGCACAACGAGAAAATAAATGATGACGGATTAACCTTCTTGGTAAAGGAGTTTTATAGACATACTTTTTACCATACATATCGCATAGAATCCATTAAAAACGGGGCTTTGCAGGAAATTATTTTCGATTGGTGTGTCAATAGTGGCTACTGGGGTAGCTGTGGCGTTCAAAAGGTTCTGAACCGCTTTTTTGATTGCGACCTTAAGCTGGATGGGATCATCGGGAACCAAACTATAGCGGCCATTAATTCATGTGATCCGGAGACGTTGTTTAATGCCATTAAAGCAGCCCGGATTCACTTTTACAAGGTTATTGCTAAAAGAGGGGAGAATGCGAAGTTTTTGAGGGGGTGGTTGAGAAGAGTGGAGAGTTTTTCTTTTTAATAGGGGAAAGGGAATTAATTATTATTGGGGATTCGTTTTGAATCCCTTTTTTATTTCCGCAATTTTATAATTCCGTATATTCGGGGAGTAAAAACAAATTAGATTTAAACACAATGTTGTTTTTAGGTTGCAAACAATAATATTGTGTTTATGGATACGTTCTACACAATTTAAAAGTATGCATATAGTAAGTTTTGATGATTGGTTTAAAAGGGAGGCAAATAATGAAAATATTTGTTTCCTATGCGGAAACCAGTTAGATGATAAGAATAAATCAGATGAACATATTTTTCCTAAATGGATTCTCAAGGAATTTAATTTATGGAATGTTCCATTAACATTACTAAATAAAAGTAGATTTAATTATCGGTCAGCAATTGTTCCTTGCTGCAAGAAATGCAATAACACTAGCTTATCTGATATAGAGAAGGAAATAAAAAGTGGAATTGATGGAGGTTTCGATTATTTTGTAGATAGGGTGAGCCGAGAATCTATATATAAGTGGTGTCAACTAATATTTTATAAAATCCTATACAAAGAGAACTTTCTTAAAGAAAATATAAAATTAAAAGAGTCAAAAAAGATTATATCTGAAGAACAATTTGCCAATCTTAAACTCAATCATTTATTTCTTAGAAGTATCGATAAAGATGTTGAGTTTGTTGATTTTCTACCTGGTTCAATATTTATTTGTAAAGTAAAAACGTCAGACTTAGATAAAAGTCTAAATTTTGATTATATGGATGCTGTTCCAGAGCAATGTTTAGCTATTCGGATAAATGATATTGGGATTATTGCAATACTTGCTGATGCTGGCTTACAGGAGTTAGTTAAAACAGAAGATTATAGTAAATATACATCTCATATTCTTGCGCCTATACAGTTTAAGAATTTATTTGCAAACTGTGTATATCAACAAATGCTTTTTAGAGACCCGTTTAAATACAAAATTGAATTCAAAAGTTCAGACAAATTATCCATCGAAAGAGTGCCAAAGGACAATTTTGAGGGAAATGTTTACGAGCAAGGTAATTCGACTGACCACTCTCAATTATTAGCAAGTATTTTTAATTGTGACCCAAATCAGTTTTATATGGGTGAGGGACTTACAGGCTCTTTTTTCTTTGATGATAATGGAGCTTGGAAAGATAGAGCGTTTGAAGATGATGGAACAATAAAAAACAGTGTAGAATATCGTATATAAAACATTTGGCAGTCGGTGGGTTATCAAGCATTTTAGCCCGTGTCAAAAGTAGTTGTAACTTGACAGGAAAGTGCTTCGAAATGCCAAACGTTTCATATACGTAACCGTTGTGGGTAATTTGAATACTGCAAAAAAAACAAGCTAAAAATTTATTAAGACATTTTGATTTCATAACATTGTTGTTTCACACGATTGAAATTTGATATGGATAATTCATTTGAAATATTATTTAAACGACTGGGTATCAATAAAAAAAATGGATTGTTATATTTTCAAGATATAAATATATGGTCTAATCTTTTGTCATTTAGAATACTAAGGGCGATTGAAGAAATTAAACCTTATGCATTATATCTTATTAATAATAATCCAATCATTCTTTTTATTGATAATACCTCAAATTCTGATTTGAAATCAATCAACAGAAAGGTTTGGAACTTTCAAATTCCTATTATCATTATTGACAATGGTAATGAATGGAATATATTCAACGGTTATTTACTATCCGAAAGTAAAATGTTAAGCGAGCTATTTCCGGCCATTAAACATAAAGACATAAATAAAAACGAAGAGCTGGAAAATCTTTCGTTTTGGAATTTGCAATCAGGAAAAGCATGGAAAGTATACGAAACTCAATTCATAGAAAATAAAAATGCAAAAGACAGAAAGCGTTTAGACACTTATTTGTTAGAAAATATTGACGGAGCGATTACCTCATTGACAAAAGGTAAAACTAAAATTATTCATCAAAGAAATAGAGAAATTGCGAATAATTTAATCGGAAGATTAATCTATTCTCGATATTTAATTGACAGAGGTGTAGATTTAGGAATAAAGGGGGTTGAACAAAAAAAACAAAAACAATTCTTTGAAGAGATAATCCTAAACAGCGATAAATTATATAAATTTTTCGCCCACCTTAGAAGTAAGTTTAACGGAAATCTTTTTCCTACTGAAGTTAAAACTTCAAAAAATGATGAGATATTAGTTGAAGAAGAAAAAGACTTTATACAAACAAAACATCTTGAAATTCTTCATGAATTATTTACTGGTAATGATTTAAGCAACAGAAATCAACTAACGTTTATTAGTCTGTTTGATATCTACGATTTCAATATCATACCAATAGAATTAATAAGTAACATATATGAACAATTTATTGGAAAAGTTGGTCAAAAAGCGAACAAATCGTTTTATACACCTGCTTTTCTTGTCGATTATGTACTAAAATATACAGTTGAACCACATTTGACGCATAATTCCGAATGTAAAGTACTCGACCCTTCGTGCGGTTCAGGAATTTTCCTTGTTGAAACTTTACGTAAAATTATTGAGAGAAACATTGCAACGGGTAAAATCAAACGCTTTTCAGAACTGACAAAAATCGCCAATAAAAATTCCGAACGTTTGAAAGAACTAATTTACGAAAACGATATTGCTTTAAAATCGTTAGTTCACGAAAATATATTTGGAATTGATAAAGATAAAAAAGCAATAAACATAGCAAAATTTTCGGTTTACGTTACATTGCTTGATTATAAAGAACCCAAAGAAATAGAACATTTCAGATTGCCTGAATTAGAAAGTAATTTTGTTCATGCTAACTTTTTAGACAGTACAATAATTGATAAATTCAAAAAATACAACTTCGATTTTATCATTGGCAATCCACCCTGGGGAAGCATAAACGATGATGAATTGCACACTAAATTTGTAAAAGAGCATGATAGCAATATCAGTGATAAGCAAATTGCGCAAAGTTTTTTAATTCAGGCATCTAAATTAGTTTCCAAAAATAAGCAAATAGCCTTTGTTTTGCCAAGCAAAGGAACTTTATACAACTCAGAAGCGAAAAAATTCCGTAATTTTTTGTGGGAAAACTTTGAATTGAACCGCGTTTTGGAATTATCTGCTGTTAGGCGGCAGATCTTCACAAAAGCAATTGCACCTACTGCAATCTTGTTTCTTACTCATAAACCGTTACAAGAAAACATAGAATTAGAACAGCATATAAAACAACTTGCAAAAAACACGGTTCATTACATTTCATTGAAATCAAGCTTAATATTTAAACTATTTAAGATAATTGTAATTGAAAAATACGATTACAAAAAAATTACGCAAAAACACTTTGTCGAAAACGACTGGATTTGGAAAGTGATTTTGTACGGAAGTACTTTGGATTTTAGGTATTTGAAAGAATTATACAATAATCAGGACAATATTGAACTCGATATATATCTTGAAAATAACGATGTAACTTTTGGAACGGGGTATAAAACAGCACAAAAATATGCAAAAAGCAATGCTGAACCACTTAAAGAACATCTGGTTGTGCGAGGGAAAAATTTTTCTCAATATTTTATAAATAAAGAAAACCTTCCTTTATTTAAAAATGAATATCCAGGTCTAAATCTTGTAGATGGAAAAGGTGTAATGGAGGTTTATAATTCGCCACATTTATTAGTGAAAAGGGGGATAAATAAACAAAGTGTTGTTGCTTTTTCTGATTATTATTGTATTTTCCCTGACTCAGTGTATGGAATGTATAGTAAAAATAAGGATAAAGAACTTTTAAAAAGTATTGGTTCACTTTTTTCAACACAGTTATTTTCTTATTTCCTTTTAAATTTTTCAACACAGTGGGGAGTTGAACGAGATGAAGTTAAAAAGGGGAATTATGAACAAGTTCCAATTTTACCTTTTTCAGAAGAACAAAAACAGGATATTGCATCGAAATTCGATGAAGCTACAAAGTTAGCCCGAGAAAAATTTAAAAATCCCTACGATAAACGACCTGATTATAATTTTGATGAATTGTTTTATGATATTTACGGAGTAGATAAACAACAAAGAGACCTTATTGATTATGCTTTAAACGTATCAATTCCATTATTCCGACAAAAAGAAGAGCCATTTGAAAAAGTAAGAAAAGAGCAAATAACAAAATATGCCGAAGTTTTTAAAGATTTTTTCACCGAAAAATTTACACGACTTGGAAAATATTTAAAAATTGATATTTATTATGTCCGCCAAGAGTATGTAACAGTTAATATTCAAATCAATGAAAAACCTTCGGAATATATCATAAATTTTCCAGAAGAGATAAATCCAAATGCAAAATTTGAAGTATTAACACAAATATTTTCCGTGCCTGAAAAGATAACCAATGATTTATACATTCAAAAAGATGTTAAAGGATTTGGAAAAACATCTTTCTATGTTGTAAAACCAAATGAATACAAAAACTGGCATCCTGCAATAGCTCATCTTGATGTAAATGAGTTTTACGATACAATTATAAAGTCAGGAATGAGAAAGCAAAAGGAGGATAAGGTATGATAGAGGGAATAGCTTTTTCATTAGCTCACGATTTATATACCGAAGAGTTTAACCAAGTTGCAAAATTACTGATTTATTCATATCAACAAATGGTTGAGAATAATGAAGTTCTTACATCAGACCACGAAACGTATTTGCGTAATATTTTAGTAAAAAAATACTTGCGCAACAAAGATGCAAAACAAAAGTATGACATTGGATATTTAGGCTTTGAAATTGAAAGTGGGGAAATTGACATCAACAACCAAACAGTTGGGTTCATTGATATAAAAGTATTGAATTTAGGAAACAAAGATTTGCTGGACGAAGATGAATACTATTCTATTGAATGTAAAAGACTTGACGGTGAATCAACCAAAAACAATCTTTATATTAAGGAGGGAATAAATAGATACGTTAATTCAAAATATTCACAACAAATGCCCTTTTCAGCTATGGTTGGTTTTATTGAAAGCGGAATTACTGCAAATATAAAGGACAACATTAACTCTTCTTTAATAGAAAACAAATACTTTCAAACCTATTCATCTTTATTAGAGTATGTATTTGTTGCTGATTTTAAAGAGACTTTCGTTTCAAAACACGAACGGAAAAACTCTCAATTCACAGACATTGAAATATTTCATTTCTTGTTTGATTTTCAGGGATTAATAAAAAAGGAATATCCACAACATTCCACTTAACATCAGTCTGCTTTGGGTAGCTTGCTGTAAGTGCATTCACGTTGTATATTCAGGTTAATATGTCTGAAGTTTTTAAATTTGGAGGAGTTTTAAATTGCATATTTTAGCTATTAAAAATAATTTTTGATGAGAATACCTGCACCTTCCAAACAATTAGTATCTCAATATCAGAAAAAGTGGGAAACCTTAGAAAACTATGTTGCCCAGGAAAGTAGCTTAAGAAAGCTCTTTACAGAAACATACCCTTATAATACTGAAATGGATGAAGTGCTTATTAAAGTATGCTCTTTAAATGATTTTTATAGCACCAATATTTTCTCCCCTTTTTCGGTAGCAAAGCACATTATATCTTTAAATATAGATGCAAGATTGAACGATAATGATACTTCACTTGTAAATGATATTGCTAAAGTGAATGTCAATGGCAAAAAGGAATTCAACTTTTATTCGTTTGCCACCAAATATTGCAGCCATCATAAACCAAAAGAATTTCCGATCTATGACAGTTACGTTGAGAAGTTATTAATGGCATTAAAAAAACAAGATAATTTTTTCAATTTTCGCAAATTGGATCTAAAGATATATTCAAGTTATAAAAACATCCTTATCGCTTTTAGGGAATTTTATAATCTGGAAGACTTCGATTTAAAGCAAATAGATAAATATTTGTGGCAAGCAGGAAAAGATTATTATTCCCAAAAGCAGGATACAAAAATACTTCAAATAAAGACAGGTTTACCTACACTTCAACATCAGGACTAAACGTAGTGAAGAAAAATGGTCTGTAAAAAATAAATTGAAGTCTGTATTTTTTGAAATAATAAATCGTAATAAAAAAAAGTTATCAACAGGTTTGTTTTTATTTTCTGCCAAAAATATGATGGCAAATTGTATGTCCAAAGGGTTAAATATTCTACCCCGAAACACCTTCTATTTAATTGTTTTTCAATTTGTTGTAAAGGGTTTTAAAATAGGCGCCCCGGTTTGCGTATATAGCTTTGTTGGGCGCTGGCATTTAAATCATAGCTCCAAATTCATCATTAAGTTTTTCATTATCCCAAATTATCCAACGTTTAAAGGCAGTAAAGTTTGAAGTTATTCCTAATTCATTCCTAATTTTGATTCTAAAATATTCTCTTCCGTCGTTATCATCTTCGGATATTTCGAAATATTCTTTTAGTAGCCGTTGAAACTTCATAATTTCTTCAAGTAAACTATTTCTTAAATTTGCAGATTCTAGTTTTTTTAATTTAGTAGTTCCATTATACACGGCAATTAAAAGATTTTTTGTGGTTTTTACTTTCTCCGTATCCTTTAAAGCTTCTATTTTTACCTTTTCAAAAGGGAAAGGCTTGAATGTATATTTTAGGTCAATATCTACATTGTCATTCTCTTTTGTACAATCCAGAATGTTATCATAACTAGCTAATTTTATACTATTACAATGAGCACAAGCAAAAAACAAATTCTCCCAAGAGAACTTTAATTCTTTATCTCCTTTGTGAGGTTTAAAGTGTTCAATATTTATAGATTCAGGTTCTTTATACTCACATATGTAACATTTATTCTTAAAATCATTTTCGATTCGCTCTAATACCAGACCACAATTATATTTGCCATTTTCTTTAGCTTTTTCTAATTCGAGACAGACTGGAGCTGGCAAAGATTTTTCAAAAAAAACCATATTTATTCTTCTTTTTTGTTTAAGCTTTTTAATTCGATTTGTTGTAGTCTAACTATTAATTCTTTGGAAGAATATTTTGGTATCTGTGAGAAATAATCTTTCAAAAAAAACAATTCCTCCTTTTCCAAATCCGATAAATTTTTACTTTCCATTAGCTTTTCAAATTTATCCAATTTTGCTTTGACTTCATTAGAGTATTTGTCAGATAAAAAATAGCTCTCTATAAGTGAGTCATAAGAATATGCAGATAAGTCATCTGTAACAAGCTTTGATTCAAGGTCACATATTACAGCATCTTGTATCGAGGATAAAATAAATGGTGAATGGGTAGTAACAATAAATTGAATTCTTGGGAAAAAGTTAGTTAAGAAGGGTAACACTTGTTTTTGTAAATCGACATGCAGATGAGTTTCAATTTCGTCAATTAGAACAATACCTTCAAGATTGTAATTTTTTGCGTTGTGAGCTTCCATTCTTAAAAGTAGCTCTGTTACAATACTTATTATCGCAGAATATCCATCAGATAATGTATTAAAACCATAGGGTTTTTTGTTATTTTCTAAAATGTGAAAATTATATGTTTTTCTATCAAATTTCAGTTTTAAATTATCATTTCCGATAATTTTTTTTAAATTGTTTTCAAAGTTTTCAAACCATATATCAATCTCTTTTACAATGTTATGCTCATCATCATCTCTGGCAAAAGACCTGTCAGCTTTTAAGTTGACAATATATTGAATGAAGTCCTTGTTT
>NZ_JADQBH010000133.1 GCF_016278715.1 Marinilabilia sp.
CCGCGCGGCTTGAGCGCAAAAAGTTAAACGCTTTTTTTGTCGGACAGTAGTGTAATTTTTTTATAAAACAAAAACGGGGCTTTAAAAAATGAAGCCCCGTTTTTGTTTCTGTAGATTTTTCAATCTCCCGAATAGCGGAACCATTTCCACAATTCCTTGTAATCCACTTTTTTACCGTACATGAGAATTCCTATGCGATAGATTTTCCCTGCAAACCAGGTGGTGAAGAGGAAACCTCCTACCAACAGTGCCATGGACAACATTAGCTGCCAAAGCGGGACATCAAACGGAATGCGGGCCATCATGACAATGGGCGAGGTAAAGGGAATCATGCTGAACCAAAAGGCCACATCACTTCCGGGGTTGCGGAAGGTCATCATGGCCACATAAAGTGATATGATGATGGGAATAGTGACCGGAAGCATAAATTGTTGCTGGTCGCTTTCGTGGTCGATGGCTCCTCCGATGGCTGCAAACAATGCCGAGTAAAGCAGGTATCCGCCAAAGAAGTAGAAAATGAACAATAACAGGGTTTTCAACGGCTCAAGACTATTAACCATTTCCAGAATGCTGTTGAAATTAAATCCTTCTTCCATGGAAGCGATTTGTTCAGCTGCTTCAGGATTTTGTCCCTGCATCATCTCTATCTGTGTCTGGGCTCCGGTAGGCATCTCCGAATCGGGGAAAAATGCAGTCTTCACTCCGGTGACAATCAAAACGGTAAGTACCGCCCACAATAAAATCTGGGTGAGAGCCACCATTGCAATGCCCAGAATTTTTCCCATCATCAGTTGAAATGGCTTAACAGAGGAAATGATGACTTCAACAATTCGCGAAGTCTTCTCTTCCATTACTCCCCGCATCACCTGGGTGCCGTAAATAAAGATGAACATATACGACAGAAAGGCAAAGGCCATACTGACAAACATGGTCAGTTCGGCAGAACTTTGATTTTCACTGCCGTCGTCCCCAATTTTTACTGTGGAAATATTAATGTCAATCTGATTCAGATCTGAAACAATGCTTTCTAACCCATCTACTTCATAGGACTGCAATTTTTGACTTTTGAGGTGCTCCCTCAGGCTGCGCTGGACATATCCTTTTGCATCCATGGTAATTTGAGAGTCGGAATACAATTTAATTGCATCTGGTTTTTCCAGCAGGTTGTCCTGTATCACAAGGTAAGCATAGTAACCGGATTCTTTGAATTCGTTTCTTACCGTCTCTTCAGCATCTTCTTGTAGAAATTTAAATTTAAGTAGTTCGGTGTCCTCAATCTGACCCGAGTACAGATTGGTATGGTCAATTACCGCAATGGTTTTGACTTCGTCATCTTCCATGCTGGCCAACCATGCCGGAATAACCATCAGCGCCGCAAATAAAATGGGGCCCAGAATGGACATGACGATAAAGCTCTTTTTGCGAACGCGGGAAAGGTATTCCCGTTCTATTATCAATGTTATCTTGCTCATGATTTCTGGTTTTGGGAGGGTTGTTCCTTCTGATTTACTACCTGAATAAACACTTCATTCATGCTGGGAAGCAGTTCCTGGCAGCTATGAATAGTACAATGGTTCATGATACTGGAAAGAACCTGATTCAGCGACTGGCCCTCATTCATTTTTACCTGAGCCTCAAAATGATTGTTGATTGATTTCAGGCTTCGCAATTCAAAGTTGCTTTTCAGAATGTTTTCAACTTCTTCAGGTTGCTCCGAAAAGTCAATGTGAACCAGGTTTTGGCGATAACTTCTGCGAATTTTTTCAGTTGCCCCTTCTATCATTGCTTTTCCATGGTTTATGAGGGAGATGTGGTCGCACAGCTCTTCAACCGATGACATGTTGTGGGTGGAAAAAATGATGGTGGCGCCTTTTTTCTTGAGTTCCAGAATTTCCTCTTTCAGGAGAGTCGCATTAACGGGGTCGAACCCACTGAAGGGTTCGTCGAAAATCAGCAGTTGTGGCTCGTGAAGAATGGTTACAATAAACTGAACTTTTTGGGCCATTCCCTTGGACAGCTCTTCTACTTTCTTGTCCCACCAGCCTTGTATTTCAAATTTTTCGAACCAGTATTTGAGGCGTTTGAGAGCATCGTTTCTGGACAGACCTTTCAATCGGGCCAGATAGACAGCCTGTTCGCCAACTTTCATTTTCTTGTACAGACCGCGTTCCTCCGGCAGATAGCCTATTTTCATGATGTCAGAGCTACGGATGGGTCTGCCGTCAAGTAAGAGGGTTCCCTCGTCAGGGCCGGTAATCTTGTTTATTATACGGATTAAGGTGGTTTTCCCGGCCCCGTTTGGGCCCAGCAAGCCATAGATGCTGTTGTCGGGAACCGAAATATTTACATCGTTAAGGGCCAGGTGATTGGCAAATCGTTTTACGATGCCACTGGCTTCAAGAAACGCCATACGCTTATGGGTTTAGGTTGAACAATTAGTTGTTTTCTGTGAATTATTCGGAATGGAACCATGAACCCACTCCCAAAATGTTCTTTGTTGCCAATATTCGTTGCTGTAAATTTTTAAATCCTTATTGACAATTAGTTAAATCCGGATTAAAAATTTTCTGCGCTATACTCTTGACAAAAATACCTCTTTTCGGAACAGACTCAATTTTTAAGTTCTCAAACATCCAAATTTAGTTAATATTTAGAGACTTTAAAAAGGTTTTTTTGTGTTGACCGTCAACGGGCAATTCTAAAAGCGTAACCAGGCAAGGGACATTTTATTGACAGACTCAGATTATCTACCTCTAGGGACAAGGACAATACCATACTCTTTTTCAATAAACCGGAAGTAATAATATAGTTTATAGTTGAGTTCTAATCCGTAGTCTGTATTCGGATCATAGTCAATGTGCGTTTCGTAAAAACCGTCATAGCGCAAAGGGTTGTTGTGCCGATTGTTCCACTCTGTGACATAACGGTGGTTCCAGCTTTCGTAATATTGCTGAGAGTAATAGTTGGCAGGTGGTTGGGTGGCAAGCCAGGATTCAAACCTGGAATCCATTATGATGAGTTCATATTCGGTGGAGTCTTCTTTTGCTGTGGAATCCTCTTTGATTAGCTCAATTTTTTGATTGGTAACTTCCGTTTTTTTTGTGGTCTTGCATGAATTCACACAAAGAGCGAGCAGGACTCCAGCTGAAATGGTCAGTAGAAAAAAAGAAGCGGATGATTGACCTTTTTCGTTGAATGCTTTCATAATATTGTCGTTTAATAGCATAATCTCTTAAAATAAAACCCACTTCAGGATTTGTCAAGAGCTGGGTTGAATATTCAGGTTTCTGATTTTTTTTGTTTATTGGCATCACCGGGTTGCACCCTGCGTAATTGCTTTCAGACCTTTTGCCCCGCTTTTAGCCAATGAAGTGATGGTTTGATGAGTAACTCAATCGTTTCAGGCTCCATGCCCCATGCTCCAAACTCCAAGCGTTTTTTACATATATTCAAACTTCAGGCGATTTCTGTATTTTTACCAACGACAAATTTATTAGTATCAAAGACTCCCCTTTGTGCTGGGTAGCTGGTTGTTGAGGTAATCTTTCCTGATGGCAGCCTTCAGAGCCCGGGCGAGTCCTTTGAAAATGGCTTCGATTTTATGGTGTTCATTGGAGCCTTTGGCGCGGATGTAAAGGTTTGCGGCTGCTGCGTCAGAGAAGCTTTTGAAGAAATGTATAAACATTTCGGTCGGTAAATCGCCTACTTTCTCTCTTTTAAATTTTGCTTTCCATACCAGCCAGGGGCGTCCTCCAAAATCCAGCGCCACGTGTGCCATGCAATCATCCATGGGCAGAGAAAAGCCATACCTCTCGATACCCCTTTTGTCGCCCAGGGCTTTTCTGAACGCTTCCCCCAGCGCCAGGGCGGTATCTTCGATGGTGTGGTGTTCATCCACATGTAAATCTCCATTCACGCTGATGTTGAGGTCGCAGCCCGAATGTCGTCCGATTTGTTCCAGCATGTGGTCGAAAAAAGAGAGTCCGGTGTGTATAGCGCACTTTCCGGTGCCGTCAAGATTCAGGTCAATTCTAATTTTTGTTTCAGAGGTGTTTCTTTCAACGGTAGCTGTGCGCTCCTGAACGAAAAGGTAGTTGGCAATTTCGTCCCAGTTTTCCGAACACAAAGCACAAGTATCTTTAAGATTTTTTTGGTTTAGCTCCGGATAGGCCTCTTCCTCCGTTTTCAAAAAGATTCCACGGCAGCCCAGATTTCTTGCCAACTCAATATCTGTTATGCGGTCTCCAATGACAAATGAATTCTGCATGTCGTACGCGCCGTTCATGTATTCTGTCAACATAGCCGTTCCCGGCTTTCGTGTAGGTGCATTGTCTTCGGGGAAAGAACGGTCGATGTGAATTTTTGCAAATTCTATTTTTTCTCCTTTCAGGGTATCAAGCATCTTGTTTTGAGCCGGCCAGAAAGTTTCTTCAGGGAATGAACCGGTTCCCAGACCATCCTGATTGGTTACCATCACCAATTCGAAGTCCAGGTTATTGACAATCCGGGCCAGATTGGTGATCGCACCCGGGAAAAAATCCAGTTTCTGGAGACTGTCTACCTGATAGTCGGTGGGCGGTTCTTTTATGATGGTTCCATCGCGATCGATGAATAATACTTTTTTTAAAACTGGCTTATTGCTCATTGTTTTGTTGTTTATTCATTTTAACAAAGGTTGGGAAATCATAGTTGAATTCGCTCAAAGTTTTTCTAACCATTTTTTGAGATGTAACGTCCATTCAAAAGCCGGACTCTCTTTTCTGAATCCAAATCCATGTCCTCCTTCCGGAAGAATCACCTCATGTACCTGAATGTTGTTGTTGCGCAGAGCTTTTGCGTATTCCGTGGTGTTTTCAGCAGGAACGGAGCGGTCGTCAATTGCATGAAGAATGAAGGTTTGAGGGGTTTTTGCATCTATTTGTTTTTCGAGCGAGAAGAGTTCGATTTGATTGCTTTCGGGATGCGTACCCAGTAGTGCTTCTCTAGACCCTTCATGCGTCAGCTTGTAGGTCATGGATATTACCGGATAAATTAAAATGGAAAAATCGGGTTTTGCCGACAAACATGCTTTGCTGAAAGGAAAGTCATGATTGAAAAGGGTGGAGGCCGATGCTGCCAGATGGCCTCCTGCCGAGAATCCCATGATTCCAATTTTGTCCGAATCAACATTCAGCTGTGCTGCATTTTTGCGAACCGTAGAAATGGCCTTTCTGGCATCAGTAAGGGGAATGGTGGAGGGGTTTTCAAAAAGCGCTTCGTCGGGGAGTCTGTATTTTAATACGAAAGCCTGATATCCTATTTGTGAAAGCCATTGGGCCACTTGTTTTCCTTCATGTTCATAAGCCTGATAGCGATATCCACCTCCCGGACAAATGATGATAGCAGGTTTCGGAGCATCTGATTCCGAGTTGTAAAACCAAAGTTCCGGATTTGTCACTTTGCTAACAATTGCCGAACCACTTGCAGAGGTAGTCCACTCTTCCTGGATGCCGGGTGTTTTGTTTCCGGGAGGGGTGCTTTGGTAAAGCGGGATAATTTCATCCTGTGCCATGGTATTCAGCATGCCGGTTGCAATTAATAGAGCTGTAAAAAAAATGCGCATGATAAGGTGTTTAAACGTTTCCCGGGAAATGATAAAGGAAATCATGGTGAACCTGTTCTGAAGGCTAACGACTTACAATTCAGCCAGCGCGTCAATTAATTCCCGGTTTTCTTCCGGGGTGCCAACCGTTATGCGAAGGCAACCTTCACAAAGGGCTACATTGGAACGGTCACGAATGATGATTTTCCTGTTCACAAGATAATTATAAATTTTCTTTGGTTCAGGAGTCTTCAATAAAACAAAGTTGGCATCTGTGGGAAAAACCTTCTGTACAAAATCTTTGGTTTTGAGATTCTCTATCAACCTGGTTCTTTCTTCAAGAAGCTCGTGAACCCATTGTTGCATTTTATCATTTTCCTTAAGCAACTCCAGGGCTTTTTGCTGGGTAAGAACATTTACGTTGTATGGATATTTAATTTTGCTAAACACGTTTATTATGTTGCTCTGTGCAAATGCCATTCCCAATCGAATGCCTGCCATTCCCCATGCTTTGGAGAAAGTTTGCAAAACGACCAGATTGGGATATTGCGTAAGCTTTTTCAGCCAGCTTTTTTCGGGGGCGAAGTCAATATAAGCTTCATCCAGCACAACAATCCCCTCAAAACCATCCAGTACTTTTTTTATATCCTCCTGTCGGAAACAGTTGCCTGTGGGATTGTTCGGGGAGCATAGGAAAATGATTTTTGTATGCTCATCGGTTGCACCAAGAAGAGAGTCGGTGTCTAGTTCAAAGTCGTCTGTCAGAAGTACTTTTGTAACCTTGATGTTATTAATGTCAGCAGCTACCTGATACATTCCATACGTCGGGGCAATGGAAACAACATTATCGGTTCCCGGCTCGCAAAAGGCTCTGATAACAATATCAATGGCTTCATCGCTCCCGTTTCCCAGAAAGATGTTTTCAGCGGCCACTTTTTTTATTTCAGCAATTCTCTTTTTCAATTCACGCTGATAAGGATCCGGGTATCTGTTATAGGGTGCGTTGAATGGGTTCTCATTGGCATCAAGAAATACTGCTGCCGCGCCGCTGTACTCATCACGTGCTGAGGAGTAGGGCTTTAAGTTACGGATATTTGGGCGTAATAACTCGTTAAATGGCTTCATGGCTTTTAGGCTAAACTTGTTTAGGTTTGTTTTCTGATGATGGGGTTTACTCTAAGCTGCTCAGCCTTAGTGAGACAGCCATTTTATGTGCGTCCAGGTGTTCGGCTGCAGCCATGGTTTCAATTACCGGTCCTAGTTTTTGGAGGCCTTTTTTCGAAATCTCCTGGAAAGTAATTTTCTTGCAGAAGCTGTCCAGATTCACACCGCTGTAGGCACGTGCATAACCGTAAGTTGGCAAAGTGTGGTTGGTTCCCGAGGCATAGTCTCCGGCACTTTCGGGGGTGTAATTGCCAAGGAAAACAGAACCTGCATTATTTATTTTCTCTGCCACTGTTTCATAATCCCGAATCGAAAGTATCAGGTGCTCTGGGGCGTAGAGGTTGGTATACTCCAACATCTCATCAATGTTTTTGAGCAATATCATTCGACTGTTTTCCAGAGCTTTTCTGGTGGTTTCGGCACGGGGAAGCAGGTGTAACTGCTGCGCTATCTCCTTTTTTACAGCATCAATCAGACTTTCTGAGTTGGTAACCAGAATTGCCTGACTATCGGGCCCGTGTTCTGCCTGAGAAAGCAGGTCTGAAGCAACAAAGGCTGCATTGGCACTGTCGTCGGCCATTACTTCCACTTCCGATGGGCCTGCAGGCAAATCAATGGCCACCCCGTCGAGGGTAATTAGCTGTTTTGCTGCTGTGACGAAGCTGTTCCCCGGTCCGAAAATCTTGTCAACAGCCGGAATGCTTTCAGTACCATAAGCCATCGCGGCAATGGCTTGCGCTCCGCCCACTTTGTAGATCTTCGTTACTCCTGTCAGGTGTGCTGCAAAAAGAATAGCCGGATGAATATTCCCGCTTTTGTCGGGAGGCGAACACAGTACTACTTCCTTGCAGCCAGCTATGGCAGCGGGAATGGCAAGCATTAGAACTGTGGAGAACAGCGGAGCCGAACCGCCGGGAATGTAAAGCCCTACTTTCTCGATGGGGGTGTTGCGTTGCCAGCAAACCACTCCCGAAGAGGTTTCTACCTTCTTTACAGGCTGTTTCTGGCTCTCGTGGAATTTGCGGATGTTAAGAACAGCTTCATTGATTGCTCCTTTCAGATTGCTCTTTACATTCAGGCACCCCTGACGAACTTCCTCTTCTGTCACCCGGAAAGTTTTTATTTCCACGCCGTCAAAGCGGGAGGTAAACTCTTTCAGAGCCTTATCTTTGTTCTTTCTGACAGCCACAAGTATTGGTCGTACTTTTTCCAATACGTCCTGTTGATTCCTGACACCCCTTCTAATTAGTGTATTCCACTGTTCCCGGGCCGGATATTTGAAAACTTCCATAGTGCTGGAAAATTAAGAATGAGTTTGGCAATAGAAATGCTTTCTGACCTGGCTCAAGATTTACAATATCATTTTTTCGATGGGTATAATCAGGATTCCCTGCGCGCCATTTTCTTTAAGCTGACCGATTACATCCCAGAAATGGTCTTCTTTAATTACTGAATGCACACTGCTCCAGCCTTCCTGAGCCAGAGGTAGTACTGTGGGACTTTTCATTCCCGGCAGTATTTCAATGATTTGGTTCAGGTTGTCATTGGGGGCGTTCAAAAGAATGTACTTATTGCTGTTGGATGCCATTACCGCGTTGATTCGGAAAATCATTTGCTCCAGAATGCTCTTTTTCTCAGGTGATAGATTCCCGGTTGATACTAAAACGGCCTGGGAGTCCATGACTTTCTCCACTTCTTTGAGGTGATTGGCTACAAGCGTACTTCCTGAGCTCACGATGTCAAAAATGGCATCGGCGAGGCCAATTCCCGGCGCTATTTCTACTGAGCCGGCAATTTCATGAATTTCGGCATTGATGTTTTTCTCCCTAAAAAACTTTTTGAGAATTTCGGGATAGGAAGTGGCAATCTTTTTGTTTTCGAACCAGGAAAGGTCTGTGTATTCTAATTCTTTGGGAATGGCCAGGGATAACCTGCATTTACTGAATCCCAGTTCTTTTTCCGTGGTTAGGTTGAAGCCTTTTTCCAGCAATTCGTTTTGTCCCACTATTCCAATGTCTGCCACCCCGTCGGCTACTGTTTGTGGAATGTCATCGTCGCGTAGGAAAAGAACTTCCATGGGAAATTTAGTGGCTGATGCGACCAACCGTCCGTTTCCCAGGTTGAATTTAATGCCCGCTTCTTTCAGCAGGTCACGGCTGTCTTCAAATAAACGTCCTTTTTTTTGTAATGCAATTCTGAGTCTTGTTTCCATTATATTGTATGTTTTTAGTTTTTCAGCTTATCCCCGTCGGGCAATAAAAAAGGCTTACCCAACGAGGTAAGCCTTTCTTTAGTTATATTATTGCATAGTACAACCAGCCCACCCTCGCTATGTGAGGTAGAAATGATGATGAGCATGATGATGTACTGAAAAAATCATGTTTTTTGTCGGTTTTTGATAATAATCTGATGCAAAAATAGGCGCTTTTGAGATAAAATCAAATTTTTCCGGGAAAGATTTTATCTTTAATAGTTCAGGTTATTTCTTCAAGAGATATTTTCTACGTAAGAAATCCAGGAACATTGTAATAAAAGGTATCGTTTGCAGCGCAATCTTCTGGTTATAGCCCGGCATGCCTTGCATATTGTTTATCCTCTGTTTTAATGTGGTTTGTAATCCAGTCTTTAATAAAGTTTGTCACTTCAATAGAAAGAAGCATTTTCCCGGAGGAGTATTTCTCGTAAAATTCTGATGCCTTTGTAATAAAAGCGCGGTGCTCCTGTTGGTGTTTTTCCAATGCAGGAAAATTAATTGATTTCATATAAACTTCTTCGTTGGAAAAATGCACTTTTGCATAATCCAGAAGTCCTTTAATTAAACTGGCGAGTTTTTCTTTTGAACTTCCGTCAGCTAATCCCTGGTAAAAATCGTTTAGTAGCTTGAAAAGGCTTTGATGTTCATGGTCTATTTCGGGTTGGTTAAGAATGTAATCTTCGCTCCATTTAAGCATAGGTAATGTTCATTTGTCGGTTTTAATAAAAAAGTTTATTAGAAAGAAACAATCGTAAATGATTGTTTCAATAATATATACGACAGGTTATTCCTGTCCTTCGGTGTGAATTTTTACTGTTTCTTACCAGAACTAGATGTTATGGGCATAACTGGCATAATTCTGGTCTGTTCCCTTTATGTGATTGGTGAGCCACGTTTTCAGAAAATTCGTTACTACAAGTGAAAAAAATATCTTTTCATTTTTTACTTTTTCATAAAAAGCGGTGATTGTATTTACATAGAGATCGTGCTTTTCCTTATGGTCGTTATAGTCGGGGTAGTTCATGTATTTTTCTTCATTGGAAAAGTGATTGCTGGTTTCGTTTAGCATGACAACGATAAATCCCGAAGGTTTTTTCACCCATAAATCCCTGATAGAAATCGTTAGGTATGGCAACCCATCTTTGATGGTCCTGGCCAAGGGGTTCATGATCTGTTGAAAGGGCCTCTGTCCATTTAATCAGCATAACGATAGTTTTTTATAGAAAATAATTAAAATGGCAGGGAAGGATGCAAATATATGCAATTCAGGGAAAATAAGGTTTTATGAATCAGAAAAATTTACATAAAACATAACATTGCTTTTGGTTGGTTTGTATTATTTGTAAGTTTTTGTTACTGCTGTAATATCATGTATAAGATGACGTATAAGTTGAAACCGATTTTTGAATTTTTCAAAATGAGAAAAAGCGAGCATCGTTATAGCTACGTGAACTTTTTGACACGAGATGTTTAGGAATTAAAATAGAAATACACTTTCATACAACTTTGAAGTAGGAAATAGTGAGCCATTTTCATGGTAAATTTAACGAGGGGGCTGGCATGTTTACGATAGTTGGACATCATAATAGGTCGTTTGTTAAACGAGATCCGACGAGAACAATAATACTGTTTAAGGAAACTCATAGAAACGAAGTTTGGTGATGGCGGGAAATAGTAAGGTTAAAATAATTACTTTTGCCGGAGCAGAACAGTTAATTTTCAATAGAAAAAAGAGTTTTTATGCGAATTCTTCAGTTTGTGCCCAACACGCTTACCAGCCTGAATTTGTTTTTTGGGGCTACCGGTATGATGCTGGCCTTTCAGGGAAGACCCGACCTGACTGCCTGGTGCATCTTAATTGCCGCTTTTTTTGATTTTACCGATGGCTTTGCTGCGCGTATGTTGAAGGCTTATAGTGATATAGGTAAGGAGCTCGATTCTTTGGCTGACTTAATCAGTTTTGGTCTTGCACCTGCTGCTGCTTATATGAGTTTATTGCAGTTTGGAAATACCGGCAACTGGGAGTTACAATTTTTTAATCAGGATATGCCTGTACAATTTCTTTTGCTAATACCTTTCATACTAACTGTTTTTTCTGCGTTGCGGCTTGCAAAGTTCAACGTTGACACCCGACAGACAGAATCTTTTTTAGGGCTCACCACCACCGCAACAGGGATGTTTTCGGTCTCCTTAATTCATTTAATTTATACACGTGGAGGAGAGTGGGAAGTGTTGGCCACCCCCTGGTTTGTTCTTCCGGTAATCGGAGTTTTCTCTGCTCTATTGGTCAGTGAGATTCCCATGTTCTCTTTGAAGTTTAAGGATTTTCATTTTCAGCGGAATCTGTCCCGATATCTGTTGCTTTTAATTGGTGCTGTATCCCTTATTGTTTTTGGAATTGGAGGAATTGCGTTTACTGTTTTGGGGTATCTGATTTTTTCGCTGGTTATCTGGCTGCGAAAAGCATAAGAAAAAAAGGCCGTCTTGTGAAGACAGCCTTTTCTGTGAGATATGTAATGCAATTGCCTTTAAGTTTCGGGTTTTGTTATTTAACCAGTTCCAGCTCCTTAACATTGATGCTGAGTGACGATTTTATGTCGCCATCCTTTGCTTTGTATCCTTCGCTTGAAGGGACACCTTCGATAAGGACTTTCTTTCCCTTGGTTAAGAACTCAGCAACTTTGGTGCTTTGACCGTCATATTTCCATAAAACGGCTTTCACCCATTCTGTGCGTTCAACTTTGTTTCCCTGTTGGTCTTTGTAATCCATTGAGACAGCAACATTAAAGTTGATGGCTTTCTTTGTGCCTACTTCTTTAATTTCGGCATCTTGTCCGAGTGCACCGGACAGAATCATTTTTAACATGACAATTTATTTAAGGGTTAATAAAAATTGGGCATAACTTGTCTTTGTTATCTGTATTGTAAAGCTATGAATTAGTTTTTATAAAGTCCAGTATTGTGGTGATTATCTGTATTATAATGCCCTGTTGAAACTGGTTTTTGTTTTATCCGTGCGATTCAGCATGTGAGAGGGGCGAAGAATAGAATCTTCAGTGGGGTAGTAATTGATTGAAAAAACTTCGCATTGATTAAGGAAGGATAAAATCCTTGGTTTTTGTCGCGTACCCAGTGGATTTTTTTGATTTAAAGATATTTATCATCAGAGAATAGGTCCCGGATTTATATATTTGTAGATATTGTGCGATTTTTACCCGTTTGTCGGTGTTATTGTTTGTTGAACTTTATTATGCTAATTTTATGAAAACCATTTATTTACTTTCTATTATTCTGATCATAGGGGTGTTCTCTTGCAATCCGGATTCTGGTTCATCAGCTTTATTCATCGATGAATCAACAGAAAAAATTATTGTCAGCGAACTAAAGAGTCAACATCCCGGTCTGGAGGAACGAATTGAGCGGGGTGTAAAACATGCTACTTCGCTATGGCAGGAGGGGGATGGCACAAAAGAGGAATTTGTTGCTTTTTGCAAGGAAAACTTTATTGCCGATGATGCTGAGCGAGAAATATTCTTTGAGAAAACCAGCCGGAATCTGGAGATTCTGAATGGCCATTACAATAAGATTTCACTTAAGTTGCAAGAACCTTTGCATTTGAAGTATGGAGAAATAAAGCCCATTGATGAGGCTTTTGGCGGGTTTAATCCTTATGCGCACATGCTTGAAGATTTGTTTTCAAGCAAAATAGCCTTCTCTGTGGCGCTAAATTTCCCTTACTATTCTCTTACCGAAAAGGAGGAATCCGGAAATAGCTGGAGCCGATTGGTATGGGCCTATGCCAGAATGGGCGATGTGTTTACTGCTCGTGTGCCCGCCCGGTTGAAGCAGGAAGTTTCAAGAGTTGGTTCCAATTCGGACGTTTATATTAGTGGGTACAATATTTACGTAGGAAATTTGGTTGATGAAGAAGGCAGCCGTCCCTTTCCTGAAGATATGGTGCTTTTGTCGCACTGGAACCTGAGAGACGAACTCAAAGCCAACTATCCGCTCGGGAAAGAGGGACTGGCAAAGCAAAAAATGATTTATCAGGTGATGAAAAGAATCATATCACAAACTATCCCCAACGACATTATAAATAGTTCCGATTATCTGTGGAATCCTTTTTCCAATGAAGTTTTTAAAGGTGGGAATCAGGTCAGTCTTGAGCGTGAGCCCGATACCAGGTATCAGCAAATTTTGAATAATTTTAATGCGCTCAAAGCGATTGATGCATATACCCCGATGGATACCTACATCAGGCGAAAATTCGAAGGAGAGATGGAGATTGCGCAACCTGAGGTGGAGGCGTTGTTTGTGAAGTTTCTCGAATCCGATGTTCTAAAGGAAGTTGGAAACGTGATAAGCCAGCGACTGGGACGTCCTCTCGAACCCTTTGATATCTGGTACGATGGGTTTAAGTCGCGAAGTAATATCAATGAAGATTTTTTGTCGGAGCGCACTCGCAGTTTGTATCCTGACGCGGCAGCCCTGGATGCTGACTTACCTAACCTGTTGGAAAAACTCGGGTTTTCTGAGGAAAAGGCACAATTTATATCAGAAAAGGTCAACGTTGACCCGGCCAGGGGCTCCGGCCATGCATGGGGAGCTGCCATGAAAGGTCAACAATCGCATTTGCGCACCAGAGTACCCGAAAATGGAATGGACTACAAAGGGTATAATATTGCCATCCATGAGTTTGGGCACAATGTGGAGCAAACTATTTCACTGTATAATGTTGACCACTATATGTTGAATGGAGTCCCAAATACTGCATTTACCGAAGCCCTTGCTTTTATCTTTCAGAAGCGTGACTTACAGTTACTGGGCATATCTGAGGAAAATTCCGGGCAGGAAGCGCTCAAAACACTGGATGTGCTTTGGTCAACCTATGAAATAATGGGAGTATCGCTACTTGATATGCGGGTGTGGAAATGGTTGTATGATAATCCTTCAGCCAATTCAGCCGAGCTTAAAGCTGCCACCATTGAAATGGCCCGTGAAATCTGGAATGATTATTTCGCACCTGTTTATGGCATGGAAGATGAGCCGATACTGGCTGTTTACAGTCACATGATTAGTTACCCTCTTTACTTGTCGGCCTATGCCTATGGCAACATCATTGAGTTTCAGCTGGAGCAGTACCTGGCAGAGCGGGATTTTGCCAACGAGGTATTGCGAATATTCCGACAGGGGCGACTTACGCCCAATCAGTGGATGCAGGAGGCTGTCGGCAGTCAGATAGATGTGCAGCCGATGCTTAATGCGGCCCGGGAAGCTATTCAAGAGATGTAAAGTTGATAATGTGTTTCTATTAAAACGCAAAGTTTGGTTATTGCGAACGTAGTGAAGCAGTCTCAATTATTAACCGGAAACCAATGAATGGGATGAAAGAAAGATGGTCACTTGTCAATTAAAAATGAACTTACAAAAACTTTTTATTGACAATGAGAGGGGTTAAAGATATATTGGCTCTATATATTCAAAAGTTAAATGTCTAAATATTAGAGTCATGAAGAATAAAATTAATTTGTTTTGCTTGTTGTTGTTTTTTTTGTTTTCGACAACAGTTTCTGGTCAGGGATTTTTGGACAGGGTAGCTAAAAAAGCTTCAGAAAAGGTAGAGCAGAAAGCGGAGGATCGGGCCGAGAAGAAAATGGATGAAAAGATTGATGAAGGTTTCGATGAAATGGAGAATTCTCTGGAAAATAAGGAGGATGAAGCCGAAGCAGAGACTTCATCTGGGACTAAGGAGGCTCGTGATCAGAAGCGGATGAATGCTTTGATGAAAAAAATGGGTGTTTCGTCCGAGCCGGTGCCCATTGCCGACAAGTATCATTTCTCCTCAAAAATGAATATGCATTATAAGAATCTGGAAAGCAATGGAACAGTAAAGGATGAAGGTGATGTGGTAACTTATTTATCTCCCGGAGAAAAGAATTTTGCTTATGAATTTACTTCTGGGAGTCCATCAGAACGTGAAGGACCAAAAAAAGGAGTTTTTATTATGGATTATGCTAATGGAGCTACCATTATATTGTCGGAAGAGGATGGAAAGAAGACCGGGGTTGTTTATGGAATAAAATTCTTTGATGAGGGCATTGAGGATGACGATGAATATGTGGAGGAGTACGAAGAGGATGATGATTATTTGAATCCACAGTATAAAAAAACGGGACGTACCAAAAACATTGCCGGTTACAAATGCGAGGAGTATGTCTTCGATACAGAAGAAGAAAAAGGCTCCTTTTGGGTAACGGAGGAGGCAGAGTGGAAAACTAATGATACTTTTTCAGCTATTTTCAAGGCAGGGCTTTACTCACACGGAGTGTACAAGGGTATGTTGATGGAAAGTGAGAGTACCGATAAGGAAACTGGAGAAACGGGTATGATGCAGGTAACTGAATTGAACGATAAAGTATCGATTGATTTTAATCCGGGAGATTATCAACTCACCAATCTTGGCTCAATGGATTTTAATAAAATGGAAGAAGAAGGTGAGGAGGAATAATTTGTTTTGGTGAAGTAAAGAAAACAGACAGGCTCGTAATTGGGCCTGTCTGTTTTTAGTGGAAGCACTGAGGATTTGAGAAATATTATTCAGCGGGTTCAACACCTTCGCTGGTCATTACAATTCGTTTTAGTGTTCCATCCGCATTGTAATGGAGGTAATCGATGCAGACCGAACGTCTGAAACTGTTCCCTTGCGTGGGGATAC
>NZ_JADQBH010000171.1 GCF_016278715.1 Marinilabilia sp.
AGGTTTGTTATTTGGTTCATTCAACCCAATACACATAGGTCACCTGGCATTGGCCAATTATTTGCTCGAATTTGCCCCCTTTGATGAAGTCTGGTTTATCGTCAGTCCGCAAAACCCATTTAAAGAACAGTCGGACCTGGTGGATGCCCATCATCGTTTGGAAATGGTAAAACTGGCTGTTTCCCGCGAAAAAAGATTTAAGGCTTCGGATATCGAATTTGATATGCCGGTTCCTTCTTATACTCTGAAAACACTGGAGCTTCTGAAAACATCAAACTCCGACCATCTCTTCACCTTAATAATAGGAAGCGACAATCTTCTGACCTTTCCTCGATGGTATGCAGCAAAACAAATTCTGGAAAAATATCAAATTCTGGTTTATCCCAGACCCGGATACCCAACCGAAAAAGCGGATCCTGATTTTCTGGATAAAGTAAAAATAAAAGAAGCACCTCTCCTTGATATCTCCTCCACTTTCATCAGAAAAGCATTCACTGAGAACAAAAAACTTCCATACCTGGTGCCCCATGAGGTTTTCGATTATATTACCTCAAAAGGATTGTACTTAAAGAGTTGAAGAGGAATGGTTTAAACTCTTGGTATCCGGTTAAAGAAAAGAGATTGATTTACTTCATTCGCAATGCCCGAATGACATTATTAGAGGAGAGATTGATTTACAACAAAGTCGAAAATCAACCTCTCCTTTTTTCTTGGCCTAAATAAAATTGACCTTTACGAGTGAAACAGCTGGTCCCTATTTTTCGGGAAAACAATCTAAATATTTACTTATATTCTTCGCAGGACAAAAATGAAAAATAATAACTGAAACATCTATTACAAAAAAACCGCAAAGAAAGACAATGCGGCTTATAAAATATTTATTTCGTCAATTAATGATTTTCAGCAAGCCATTTCTCGGCGTCCATAGCAGCCATACAGCCTGTTCCCGCTGCAGTAACAGCCTGACGATAAACAGAATCCTGTACATCCCCACAAGCAAAAACACCCGGCACATTGGTTTTTGTGGTTCCAGGAACAGTTTGAATGTATCCTACCTGGTCGGTTTCGAGATAATCCTTAAAAATATCTGAATTGGGTTTGTGACCAATGGCCAGAAAGAAACCATCGATCTTAATAAGAACCTCCTCTTCATCAGGGCTGCCTTTCTTTTTTACCAAAACAGCACCTTCGACCACACCTTCACCAAAGAGTCCTTTTGTTTGGTGCTCCCAAAGAACCTCAATATTCGGAGTATTGAAAACTCTCTTCTGCATTACTTTGGAAGCACGAAGTTCGTCCCTGCGAACAATCATATACACCTTATTGGCAAGACCAGCCAAATAAAGAGCCTCTTCAGCAGCAGTATCTCCACCACCTACAACACCAACATCCTTGCCTCTGTAAAAGAAACCATCACAAGTGGCACAAGCAGAAACACCTGAGCCTGCATACTTTTGTTCGTCCTCAATACCCAGGTATTTTGCAGTGGCCCCGGTAGCAATAATCAAAGAATCCGCTTCAATAACCTTTTTATCATCAATGGTAACTTTAAAAGGACGCTCAGACAAATCAGCACTGGTGGCCAACCCAAAACGGATGTCTGTTCCAAAGCGCTCTGCCTGTTTTTTAAGGTCCTCCATCATTTCCGGACCGGTAATACCCTGAGGATATCCGGGGAAATTCTCCACTTCGGTGGTAGTAGTAAGCTGCCCACCCGGTTGAAGTCCCTCGTACATCATAGGCTTCAGGTTTGCACGGGCAGCATAAATAGCTGCAGTATATCCTGCCGGGCCTGATCCAACAATCAGCACCCTTGTTTTTTCCACATCAGTTATCTCATTCCCCTGGTTTTGGTCTTCTGTAGCTCCGCTATCCAGGTTGTCCATTTTTCCAAATAATGCCATAATTATAGAATTGTTAATTTATTAAATCTAAGTTCAAATATCTATGTTTCTACATATTTCAAAAAAGAATACCAAAAACCGTTTGGAGAAATATGGGTCGAATCAACATTAAAAACTGCCATCACGTCAACCTTCACTGCCAATATTACAGTTAGTCCATTTATTTTACCCCCTCAAAAACCAACGAATCGGACGCCACATTGTAGCCTGACACCAACCCTAATCCACCGTCAATGTTATTGTAAATCCTTATGGGATCAATAATTGGCAAGTCGTACCCATACTCTGCCACCACCTTGCTTCGGTAATAATCATAAAACCCCCTCGTATGTGACAATAAAAGGAAATAGATTTTTCTCGAAGTTCCGGATTGTTCAGGAGCCGATGTGTATTCAACAGGGAGGTCAACTTCCAGGTTATATTTTTTCCCATTAAAAAGTGTGTCGGAAAAACAACCGTCAAAATCGATTTCTCCAATCAGACTGCCTTCTTTATCCTGCACAAAAAACACCGGATCATTTTTATCATAATTCACCTTGCTTTGTTCACACTCGGTAACCTCGTTTTCAACTCTGCATATCTTTTCAAGAATTATCAACTGGTAATAGTTTTTAACTTCTGAAGGGTCAGAAATGGTCAGCTTGCAGTTCAAAACCTTCTTCTGCCCGTTATTTTTGTCATTCCTGGAAACAATAATTGTATCTGATAACATTACAGGAACGGACTGTGGGATTACAGTTTTACCCGATACCCTTTGTCCTTTTCCGTCTGCAGCCTCAATCAACACCGAATCTCCTGAAACAAAATTCACACCGGGCCGATTGGCCCAGGCATCATCAAAAGGAAAAATAAAATCATCTACAATGTGACTGTTTTTGTAAACAGTGATATTCCCATCGTACACCCTTTCAAAATCATCCACAGAAAAATGGCTCACACTTTTGCTCAAATGCACCTGAAAAAGGGAATCAGGAGCTATAAACGAATAGAGAACCAGCCGTCCACCTTTCTCTTCCATTTCTATCTCAAGGTCTTTTTCGCAGGAAATGGCCAAGAGTGAAATCAATATTAATATGTATCTGCTCATTTTCACAAAATATCAAAACTTAAAAGAATACCTCACATATGGAATTGGAAACGGAAAAAGACTCAGCTGTTTAAGCTGACGCATGGCACTTCCCTCAGGGTTATTTTCGCTTTCACTAAAATACAATAAAAATGGATTTTGGCGTCCGTATGCATTAATAACACCAAAACTCCAGGTCCGTTCACCTCTTTTTTTCTTTTTAGTAAAGTTAACACCTAAATCTAACCGGTGAAAAGCGGGCATTCGATAATTGTTCAATGAACCAACACTTTCGGAGTATCCAAATTCGGACGGTTTCCCCCAGCTCAGAGCAGGGGCATAATATCTCTCTTCAGGAAGTGTCACAGGGTTTCCTGAGCCAAACATCCAGGTTAAACTTCCGGTAATCCGCTTATTGAACCGATAATTCATAAACAAACTAATATCATGCCGCCTGTCAAACCTTGCAGGGTAAGAATTCCCGTCATTCAGTTCGGTAAAATGAACGTTTGTGCGGGCGTAGGTATATCCCAGCCATCCGGTTAAATCACCCTTGTTTTTTTGCAACAGCATTTCCACTCCGTAAGATTCACCGCTACCGGTAGTCAGCTTATCTTCCCAGGTTGTACTGTAATCAAAAAACCCGGTACTCTCTTTGTAGGCCAGAATATTTCTAAACGATTTGGCATATCCCTCCAGCGAAAGCAAGAAACGCCGGCCCGCTCCCAGATAAAAGTTAACCCCCAGAGTTGCCTGGTCCGAGTGCATTGGCCGAATTCTTTCACTTACAGGCAACCACAAATCGGTGGGTAAGGAATAACCCGCTGTTCCTACCATGTGAACAAATTGGGACATTCTGGAAAGAGAACCTTTAAACTCTGTGGATGGAGTCAATGCATAACGCAACGACAGACGAGGTTCCACCGACCAGTATGGTTTTCCTTCACCAACAAACAATGCGGAATGCACACCTATATTTGCAAAAAAACGACTGGACAGAGAGAATTCATCTTCAAGATAAATACGGTATTCCTGACCGGAAACCAAAACATCCCCAATGGAAGTCTCTTCTGTTTCTCCGGAGGATCCGGATTCTTTCACCACATCCACCCCGGGGTTAAACCGATGCACAACCCCACTGGCTCCAAAACGCATAGTATTATTGGAATTATGGTAATTCTCAAAATCAGCCTTGAGTGTAAAATCCTGGATTCCACTCAGGTATCTTTGCTCATAGGTGTTTAGTTGTTCCTGAGCATCATCAGATTGTTTGAGCCCTATAAAAAATCGATAATTGGAGTAGGTGGCGGTAAGATTAACAAACAACTGTGGATTAACAACATAATTCCATCTCAATGCTCCTGTGAAATTCCCCCAGCCGGTATTACTTTCATCGTTAATGGCCACCTTTTCACTGAGTTCACTATCCCCCACCCTCACTTCATAATCACGATAATTATATAGAGAATAAAGTTTGTCCCGGCCCCAGTAGGAACTCAGAAACAACTTGCTCCGTTCAGATAATTCATAACTGATTTTTCCGTTGAGGTCGAAGAAGTAATAATTGGTTTTATCATCTTCACCAAGTTGATACAGTGCCGCGAAAGCATCAACATACGTACGCCGAAAAGAGAGGGCAAAAGTCGTTTTATCATTAAAAACCGGACCGTCGAGGGAAACCCCGGAAGAGAGCAAACCCAAGGAAACACTTCCCCCTACCCGGTCGTTACGCCCCTCTTTCATACGAACATCGACAACGGATGATAAGCGACCTCCGTATCGTGCAGGAAAACCATCTTTTGTCACAGCCACCTGCTTCACCGCATCAGTATTGAAAATGGAAAAGAACCCCAACAAATGCCCAACATTATAAACAGGCACATCGTCCAGCAACACCAGATTCTGATCGGGACCTCCACCCCGGACAAACAGGCCGGTAAAACCTTCCGAACCACTCTGAATACCCGGAAGCATCTGAATACCACGCATCAGGTCGGATTCGCCAAAAAGAGCCGGAGCTTCAACAATTCTATCCATGGAAACCCTGGCAGAGCCAAAACTTCCACCCTGAAGGAGATTTGGCATACGCGATCCCAACACCGACACTTCTGGCAATTCGATATTGGGCTCTAATGAAAAATAAATGATGGTATCTGAATCGAGAACAAAGCGCTGCTTTTGGCTATTATACCCAACGTAAGAAGCATAAATATCAACAGGGCCTCCTGATAAGGTAAGACTGTAGAATCCATAATAATTGGTCGCAGTTCCTTCCTGTCGGTTCCCGCTAAAAACGTTGGATCCAAGTAATCGTTCGCCGGTTCGGGCATCACGTACATAACCGAGAATGGTAAATGACTGTTCAGAAAGTTTTAGGGGACGCAAAATAATTTTGTTTTTCCGCTCAGTATAATCAAAGGGACAATCGCGGAAGATCTCTTGTAGAAAACCAATTAGCGTATTGTGAGAAGTAGAAAGCGACAACCGCTCCTTCAGACACAACCGGGAGCTATAACTGATAATGTAACCACTCTTTTCCTGAAGGTGCTCAATAAGCTCATTCGAAGACCCGTGCAGGATTTCCACAGAAAACTTTTTTGTTTCCGGGGTTTGAGCTCTACACACAAGAATGGTCATTGCCCACAGGACAACGACCACAAAGTATTTGATTATATTATTTCGATCCAATATCAATTTCAAGAGTATTCATTCATTGAATTAACTCCCGAAATTACTCAGAGATTATTAAAACTCCTTCGTTTAGACTAAATTTTTTATCAAAATGAAGTTCCAGTTCTTCTAAAACCTCCTTAACATCCTGATTTTGAAATGATGTCGTTACCAACACATCACTTTGTGTATTGATTTTCACATCATTGATTTCTTTGAAGTGATTTTTCAGGGTTTTGGCAATCTCGTCAAGCGGACACTGCGAAAACTTCAGTTCACCGGTTTTCCAGGACAGAAAATTATCATCGGGGGTTGGTAAAACTCTAAATTCCCGATTATTTACAACCACAGAGTTGCCAGCAGTTACATTTTCTTTAAACCTTCGGTATTTTATCGCCACTACTCCATCAGTAACATTCAGTTCAATATTATCAATACCTGCACCGGTTTGTAGATGGAATGCAGTTCCCAGCACCTTAACATCCACACCTTCGGGTGATTTTACCAGAAAAGGATTACCGGCATCATGAGTAACCTCGAAAAAACCCTCACCATTGAGGGACACCGTCCGCTTACCATCTTCAAAGTTTTTCAGATACTTCAGAGATGAAAAATTGTTAAGATAAACAATACTGTTGTCAGGCAAACGCAGTGAATCAACATGCTCACCGGTTTGAAAAGCATTCCAGCGACCAAACCCGGGTACGTTCCAATAGACATAAACTCCACCACTCACCGCCAGCATCAAAAGCAAAGCAGCTGCCATCCTGGAAAAGGCATTCAGGAAGCCAATTGACCGATTCCTGCCTGGAAAGTTGATGCGGGAACTAATTTTATCCCAGTCATGTTCCAGCAAATCGCCCGACAGCATGGTCTGATAATCAGACTCCCACACTTTACGGAAATCTTCAAAAAACTGATTGTTTTCCGCAGTCTGGTTACGCCATTGTTCCATTTGCCGGATTTCTTCAGATGAGCAATCATCTGAAAAAAACCTGACAAGGAATTTAGAATTTATGGTTCTCGATGTTTCCATAAAAAAAACTTTTCGGGACATCAATATCTTTAGAATAAGTTATCTAAGGATATCTGCATCCGAACTTATGGTTCGCATTAATGAAATTGCATAAGTCCGAACAATACCGGTTTCTCTTCAATAATTTCTTCTGAACGGGAAACAGCTTCAACCTTTTCGTCCTCAATTACCTCTTTAATCTGCTCTGCGCCTTCTTCTTCGGCAGGTGTGCCAATAATGTCGGCAAATAGCTGTAATAAGAATTCCATAATTCTTTTTTTTTTAAGTAACTAAATTAAAAAACCCAGTTTCCCTTGTTCATAAAGTAAGACAACCCAAAGAGATGTCACACGTATTCTGTTTTTATTTTAGAATGAATTTTAAAAGATATTCCATTGCAGATAAAACGCTTACCAGCGGCAAAAATCCATGTTTTAAAAGATCTTCACGAATTCTCTTCAATGCTTTGCTGATTTGAGTTTCGACGGTTCTTTTGGATATAGATAGATGATCGGCAATTTCACCATTGGTAATGCCGTCCTGGCGGCTCATCCTGAATATTTTTCCACATTGCGGTGGCAAGTCGTCCACCACCCTGGAGATACGACTCTGCATTTCTTCAACTCCGGATATTTCCTCATAAGCATCACTGTCCAACTGTTCTTCAAATATCCGATGATGGTGCTCTCGTTGCATCTTTTCACGCTTCAACACATTGAGTGCCCTGTTACGAACCGACTGAAAAAGATGAGCTTTGAGCGAAGTATGAATAATGATGCTCTCCCGTTTGTCATAAAGACCGACAAAAACATCCTGGACAACATTTCTCGAAGAGTCGAGATCATTTAGAAACCGGAAGGCGAATGTTACCAACAGCTGATAGTAAGCATCAAACAACCGGCGAAAAGCTGATTCGTCACCGGCAGCAATACCCTGAAGAAGCTGCTTATCCAACACCCCTCCCTGGTTCTCCAAATCAATATGCTGCTTTTTGCCCCGGTTCAATTGTTACAGATAATTTAAAATCAACTTTCGATTTTTGGGAAAAATAAAAGCTCTTGAATAAAGCCCTCCTTTTCTCAATCATACAAAAGTAACCAATTACAGAGGATTTTTCCTTAAAATTATTTAAAAATGAGAGAAGGAACTATGAAGGACAAGTCAAAGTTTATTTATCAAGCCACTTGTCCATATCCACACGCATTTCATCATGGTTAGAACAGGGATAAGAATAAAAAGTACCATAATATTTTTTGGCTTTCCAATTTGCAATAGGACGAAATATTTGATTTACCAGCACGTTACTTTTATTACCATACACTTTGTCAAAAATTATTTCTCTTTTTATAATTTCTTTAGCCATTTCATAGTCTATCAAACCCTCAAACCCGGTTGCTCCTGTAAATTCATAAAAAGGTCTGTAAAAAATAAAGCCATCAAACACCTCTTTCCATTTTAAGTCATTACAAAGCGGATAATCATATTCATCATTCCCAAAAGGAGAACCTTCAAAGCTGAAGCCTACAGCTTTGCAACCTGTTTTTTCAAACGCTGCATCCCACTTTCCGTTAGCCGAAAGCTCAATTCTCTTCTGGGGAATCAATCTTTCATACCAATCCACGGGCATCCATTTATACCAGTTTAGGGCAATAGTTTTTACTCTATCTCCATAAACATCTGATATAAAATGACCTTGCTTTTTTACAATGACCTGATTACAAATCACATCAATATTCTCAGCATGGGGACGATTCGTTATCACTAAAGCTTTTCGTTGTCCATTAATTGGCTCTTGTTGCTCAAATAGCTGAATGAAATTAAATGCCATAATGCTGTCGCGTGTACTATGAGCACTATTCATTTCCTCTGCAATGAACCTCCGATATCTTTCCGTTGTCATTCCTTCCCAATTGAATGCCATATCAGTTAAGCCAATGGTAATTTTATTATCATACGGCAGAGTCTGATTAATATCTGTAAGTCCACGCAAAAACTGATACCGATTGTAATTTTCCCACAATGGCTCCCAATTCTCGTTCATATAGTATCTGGAAAAAGCTTCATTAAAGGCTTTTATATTGTTGTACTCGCCTTTAATAAGGTCATTTGCCTGCTCCGTCACATTTATATTTCCTACTTCGGTATAAACATGGCCCACGTTTTCTATGAATCGTTCATCCGCTAAAATGTCGAGAATCAGTGTATATTGGGTAGTATCGCGATGATCGCGTTCCCCAAGAATTACAATATCATTGTTTTCAAATAACTTTAATATATAATCCTGTGGGCTGAGATGCTCCTTTTCAAGAAAATCGACATAGGGTGTAATTTCGTCCTGGGAATATACCTCAAATTGAAACAATAGTAAAAATGATAACAGAATATATCTCATCGGTTATTGAATAAAAAACTTACGGTTTGACATTAATATTAAACCGACTTTTCACAATAAGTAATATAGGCTGTTGGCATGTACCAAATATTGGTACCAAAAGCCACTGTCACAATTTCGAAACCAGCATTTGCTTTCTCGTTGAGAATCAGTTCTACCTTTTGAGTCAATTTTTTCGTTGAACACATGGTAGATAGTTTAATCACTCTAAAGTTTTTCATTTGTTTAAATTTATGGTTAATCACAAATATGGGTGCCTGTTTAAAATATTTTGTTCATTCAAAAAAGACATCGCTAACACTAAAGTATGCGGCACCTTCAGCGTCGATATGTTTTACTTTGCGAACGACTATAAACATAAGAGCCCTTCAGGCTCCGTTGCTATCAAGTATTAAAGCTTGTTCCCAAAGGTCTTACTGTGTCTGACCTGAGCTACATCACAGACTGTTGCATAATTTCAATCCAACAGGTACCTGCGATGCAACACTCTTGAATAACAATAGAAAAACAATCGGAAGAATAATTCTTTGGGGCATCGTGTTAATAGTTTCTAGGTTTTTATAAATGAAAATTTTAAAATCCTTGTTTTTAAAATCAAAAACCCATTAGTTTACGCACGTTACCGGCATTTGCTTTTGTTGTCAGAGATTCAAGTAACAACAGGGCAACACTTATGGCGGTATAAGGATTCCAGGATGTTATCAGATTATCATCCATCACAATGGGCTGATTTATTACGTTTACACCAAATCCTTTTAGTGCTTCCCGACTAACTGAGCTGTCATAGGTGGTTCCATTTTTGCCTTTTAAGACACCACTTTTCCCTAATGGCAGAGCGCCCACACAAATAGAAGCTATAATTTTATCATTCGCCCGGAATCTTCGAATCAATTCAAGAAATGAATCATTGTATGAGTCATTGTAATACCCGTATTTCTCGAACCCTCCGGGGATTGCCAATGCATCAAAATCACTAACCTCCACCTCATCTATCAAAAAATCGACGATAAATTTCTGGTCAAATGAACTTTTGATTTCTTTCCTCAATCCGCAGGTAAACAATTGGGTAGAATTATCTCCATGTACCAGATTCCAGCCGATAACATCAATAAAAACACTGGCTTCGAACACTTCAAATCCTCCTGCTAATAACAATAATACTTTCTTCATCATTTATCAATTTATGTATTGTGAGGGAATGTCTAATTAAACTGGCAACAAGCGCCTGGTCGAATTTTCCGGTCTTGCGGACGTCGTCAATTCCTGTCGTTATTTAATATTATGAGGAGAAGAAAACTTCAAAAATCCATTAAACCATAGAGTTTTATACATGATCTTTCATATTTGCATTTTCCTTTTATATTCATCTTCGATTATCGAATATATATAACTATCAACCCACTCTCCTCTTATAGGTAAAATCTTCCTATAAATCCCTTCCTGCGTCATCCCGGATTTTTCAAGAACCCGAATGGATTTAAAATTTTTCACGGCACAACCAGCTTCAATTCGGTGTAGGTTCAATCTGTCAAACCCTATTTCAATTAACCGGATCGAAACTTCAGTTGCATAACCTTTTCCCCAATGTTCAGGTAATAACTTGTAAAAAATCTCACCTATCCGAAATTTGTCAAGTGATACCTTAATCCCAGTTAATCCAATAAATTCGCCGGTTTCTTTTAGTACTATTTTCCAGGTATATTTTGATTGCGGGCTACATTCTTTCGCTTCAACGTAAGGCCTGATATTCTCTCTGGTTTCTTCTATGTCTTTAGGGAGCCCGACAGTATTAAATTCATCAACTTCAAAGATTGAATGAAGTTTATGAATATTTTCTATGTCACCCCACGAGATCTCAGTCAGTTCTAATCTTTGAGTTTGTATTTTCATTTCAGGGTGGTTTCCTTTCAGGATGTTTTTTCTTCACTTTACCGCGAACACTCCATTTGTATGGTCTGGAACAGTCTGCGAGCTATTTTCGTATCGCAACGTAAGAAAGACGATACGGGGCACAGTTGTTCTTTATCTGTGAAATCGAATGTATTTCCATTTAATCATCTGACTTACAAACACCAGAAATAAACCTGCAATCATAAATGGAAGCCAGAGATGAACAACAGAATCTGCAATTTCAAAATTTGCAATGATATAAATTAAAGCTAAAATCAGAATGAGGACACCCAGTGAAAGCATTAATTTACTTGCAATCGAGATTTGAATATTATTCTTTGCAACCTGCTTCTTATTCCTTGTCAAATAGCCTTTTCGTATCATAATTTAAAATTGAAAACATAGATTCCAAAAAGTATTGTAATTAAGGCTTCTCCCAGAAGACAAGCGATGAACAATAAGACCTTTCTTAAGCCCTTTAAATGGCCATACCAATCCCTGTATATTTTACCCCACAAAAAGAAGTGCAATGCAAGAATTATGGCAACCACACCAATAAATTTCAATAAATCCATAACCTGTTTTTTAGTTAAGTGTTCCCATTTTGCTCGCCCGGTACAATTGTGCCTTCATAATACAATTCTCTTTTACCTGCATAAAAAAAGGTGCACAACAAATGCTTTTTAAACATCAATTGTACACCTTTTCTATACTAAAGGAACTCCCCTACAAGCGAGGGAGCAAACTATTTTATTTCGAAATATGCCGGACTGTATGGGACTTCGGGTAATCATCTTGCTATTAGGGTTTTTGGTTACTGTAAAATTAGGTTTTTTGTTTTCTATTTCCTAAAAAACCAATCAGTTTTTTCCTGATAGGCAACACCAGAACCGCCATCTGAGGAAAATTGTATTTATCAGGTAGAAATATTTCAATTTGACCAATAAGAATATCAGATTTTCATCAATATTAGACTTGTGGAAAGAGCTTTGCATCCTTTGATTACCTAATCTTTAAGAAAATCACCTTTCGTTTCAAAAAAAGTGGACTCCTGCACAGATTCGTGAAAATGAATAACTTTCCAGTCCTGACCAATTTTGTTCAGGATCAAGGTGCTGCCACAATTGGGAAAAGTCACCTTCGAGCCAGGAGAAATGAATGATCCGGTGAAGTTTAATGAAACTACAACAAAATCCTCATCCACAACATTAATTACCTTTTCATTAAACTCCAATTCTGCTTTTTCATAAGAATTAAAAACATCTTTAGCTACATTAAAAAAATCCTCATAATTCATTATGGTACCGTCAACTCCTATATATTTAAAATCCTCAGAAGTATCAAAATATTCCTTAAATGCTTTATTTACGTCAAGACTAATCCAACCTCCTGCATAAGAGGACAATACAGATTCAACCTCCTCAATAACTTTGTCCTTCTCATTTTGATTCATTGAGGTCTTATTTTCACAGGCAACAATACCAAAGATTATCACCAGCACAAATACTCGTGTTTTCATGTCTTTAACCTTTTGAATTGATGATTTTTAGAGAAAAATACGACAAACTATTTCAGTTGACAAGACTTAATTTTCATATACAATAGATCTTTGAAAAACTTAAACGCAGGGACATGTGGAAGCAAAGCTTTTATCAAGAGCGAGTTGGAATCCGTTTGGCCAACTTGCAACAAACTCGTTTTCAGTCATTTGCACTCCGAGACTTCGGAACAGAGGAGTTTTGTTGTAATTGATTGGCAATTTTGAAAAGTTCCTTCGTAGTTTTCCAATTCCTTGTAGTTGCTACCACTTTAAGTTTTGATTCCAAAAAGTTATTATTCAATTTTGTTCTTCCGTATCCATTCGGACAGTAGAGGTAAATTACATTTTCGGAGAATCGGATCTCTTCTTCCTTCTGCTTTATACTTTCGATGGCTTCTTTCCGGTAGTTGTCGGGAATCGAAGATAAAAATGTTACATGCAGATGTGAATTATCTTTTCGCGTGTCGTTTCGAAAAGGGTTGTTATTAATTGTCTGTTCCAGTCTTTCAACAGACATTACAATTACCGGAACCTCATATCCAAAGTCATTTAATATTTGTTCAGAAATTTTTTGTTCCAAAGTATCTGTATTACATTGCTCCTCCTGAAAAACAACATTCCCGCTCTGTAAATAGGTGGTAGGATTCTTAAATCCCAGATCTTCGAACATTTTTTGTAATAAATTCATTTTCACAAGCTTCTGTCCGCTTACATTGATACCTCGTAATATTGAAATGTATGTTTTCATTCATAAACAATTTAATTATCAAATGCAAGTGTCTGTCTGCCAAAAGACAGGGAACTCGTTTCAATTACTCTGAGCTTGTTTCATTTGAAAGTCCGTCCGGGTTGATGTAATTATTTTTTTCGCTCATATCCTTGTTGTTTTAAGTCTTTTCAACGTTTTCCAAAATGGTAAGAATTTCTGAAAATACTCCAATCTTCGTTCATATATGAAAGAAAACGATTCAGCTTATTCGGTAAATTTTGACAAAAGGAATAGGAGTATCGAAAGTGGAAAACTCCTTACCTTGTATTTCTGAAAGAATTTTTTCCATAAACCCGTTCTTCTGGTAATGCTTAAAGTTTTGAAAATGACCGGAAAATTGCTGGTCAAGCCACAAGAGAAGCTTCTGATTTATGGTTTCAGGCCGCGAAAATCCACAAATCACGATTTCATCCGATATTTTCTGCATTTTATGAATCAGAGAAATAGAATCTGACCAGGCTATAACATGAAAAAATAAGCAGGCAATTGAATAATCGTACTTTTCGGATTGCTGATAATTACTGCTTAATTCTTCACACTTAAAATCAACATTGCTAAGATTCATCATTCTCTGTTGTTGAATCGCAGCATCAATCAGTGGTTTTGATTTATCGATCCCCAAACCATATTTTATTCGTGGTGAAAGTTTTAAAAGCAGGTCACCATTTCCGCATCCAAATTCAATTACGCTGGAATCCGGTTCAATCAAATCCATTATTTGATTTCTTATTGGAGCAAGATTGTCCTTAGTCTTAAGTTTCATTTTGTTTGCTAATCATCTACCGGAAAATTGAGAAAAGTAAAGGTGGCTGGTTGGTGGTCTTTTTTCAGACAAACCAGAATCTCCTGACCGTTACTTAAAATAGAAAGTTGTAGCACCTCAAATTCTTCCATACCTTTCACCAGACGCACTTCCATTCCGAGAATATCCTCATAAAATTGCCGGGTTTTTTCGCTTTTTATGCTTGTTCATCATTAAAATTGACCATCCACATCACTCCGAATTTGTCGGAAAAGCTTCCAAAGTAGTCGCCCCAGAATTGGTCTTCGATAGGCATCTCAATTTCACCGCCTTCGGAAAGGCTGTTGAAAATGCGGTCGGCTTCTTCTTTGCTTTCGGGGTGAAGGGAGATGTAAAGATTGTTGCCTTTTTTCAGGGTTTGTCCCATAGATGGCATGATATCCGAGGCCATCAGGATGGTGTCTTTGCCAATAGGCAGAGAGATGTGCATGATGCGGTTTTGTTCCTCTTCGGGAAACTTATCAGCGTCCGGGACATCACTCGTTTTCATGGCAGTAATTTCCCCGCCAAATACGGATTTGTAAAAACTGAAAGCTTCTTCGGCCTGGCCGTCAAAGTTGAGATACGGATTTGTTTTCATACAATTGTTGATTTTGAAATATTTATATACAACAAAAATACCATCAACCGCAGAAGCTTTCAAGGAGTAATTGCGACAATATTAAGGGTTGTTTACGCCATACCAAATCATCACGCTATTCATGATAAGGGCTTAATTAACTATGAAATCATCTATTACTCAAATTGATTCTTCTGTCTGAAGGTCTGAAATACCAGGAGGTAATAGTCATAACCAGAAGGATTAAGGAAGGAATTGCTTCAGTAAACGCCTGACCTGCCGAGACATGAGACGCTGCTGCTCCTGACATAACAAAAAAGAAACCTGCATAAGCCCATTCCTTTAGTAATGATGATTTTGGAACAAGAATGGCGATCACACCCAGTATTTTCCAGAATCCCAGGATAGACATTAAGTATTTCGGATAACCCAATTGATTAAATATATCGACATAGCCTCCTATTTGCAATAATTGTTGCACACCTCCGGCCAGCATTCCAAAAGCAAGAAAAGCGGTGGTTGCCCAGTATATGATTTTGTTTCTCTTTTTCATCATCTTGTTTTATTCATCGTTTCTATGACACCTTCCATTTATATTTAATTTTCCGCTTTGTTATTCGAGACCGTATTGGGCGCAACGGGTTTACAGCAAAGGGTTTTTTTAACATTAACCAAATTAATGTTGGTAACCCTACCCTCACTTCCTACTCATTTACCGATAAATATAAATGTTGTCATTAAATTTTTCAAGATTTTTTCATCCTTTTATCCGATTAAATAATTATTGATAAAATCGCAATATTTCTAAGCACTTACTCTGTAAGCGTCCGGTAAACTACGCATAGGAAGCACTCATGCCAATATCTAAGTTTGG
>NZ_JADQBH010000040.1 GCF_016278715.1 Marinilabilia sp.
TGAAGTTAAGGAGTTTGACATTACCAATTTATATAAAAACCCCGAAGATCGAAAAAAGCTGATTGCATTGGTGAAGGAGAATCAGAGAGTTGAGAACTATGAAGTTGAGTTTGTCACCCTGGAGGGAAGAGTCATTTTTGCGTTAATAAATGCTATAGGAGTTTTTTCTCAATCGGGACGATTTGAGGGAATACGTGGCTATATTGTTGACATTACAGAAATAAAGAGCCTGGAAAAAGAATTGCAGGAAAGTGAAGAAAATTATCGACTGATGTTTATGAACAATCCACAACCCATGTGGATTTATGATTTGGAAACACTGGCTTTTCTTGAAGTCAACAATGCTGCAATGAACCATTACGGGTATTCCCGGACTGAATTTCTAGCTATGACTTTAAAGAATATTCGGCCTTCTGAAGATATTCCGGCTTTACTAAAGAACATGGAAAGCACAAGAGCATGCTACAATTCAGCCGGAGTGTGGCGACATATTAAAAAGAACGGAGAAATAATAAGTGTTGAGATTAACTCTCATTCAGTTCAATTTAAAAACCGGAAAGCTCGTCATGTATTAGTAAAAGATGTTACAGAACAACAAAAAGTTGAACAATCGCTGATTTACCACACCCGGATGCAGGAAATTCTCAGAACAATTGCATCTGATTTCATAAACGTGGAGTTAAAAAATGTTGATCAAATTATCCAGGAATCTTTGGGGGCCGTTGGTGAATTTGTTAATGCTGACAGAGTATATGTTTTTGACTACGACTGGAAAAACAATATTGGTAATAACACTTATGAATGGTGTAGTTCGGGGACTAAGCCCCAAATTAATGAATTACAGAATGTGCCTCTGGGAACAATTTCCCAATGGGTGAAAATGCACCAGTCTGGTCAAATTATGTGCATCCCGAATGTATTGGCCTTGCCGGAGAAGGATGATGTCAGGCAAATGCTTGAACCCCGGATGGTCAAAAGCTTGCTCGCTATTCCAATTATGGACAATAATATATGCATCGGTTTTATAGGATTTGACTCGGTGAAGGAGTACCACTATTACTCAAAAACAGAGGAAGGATTACTTGATTTATTAGCCCAGATGTTTGTCAATATCTCAAAACGTAAGAATGAAGAAGAAGAAAAACAAAAACTCCTTCATGCAGTGGAGCAAAGCCCGGTTTCCATAATCATAACCAACTTATCCGGATATATTGATTATGTTAATTCAAAAACGCTGAAAATAACAGGTTATAATAAGGAGGAACTTATTGGTGAAAATCCGCGAATTTTTAAATCTGGTGAAAAACCAAATATTGAATATGAAAATCTTTGGCAAACAATCTCCTCAGGACAGGAATGGTATGGTGAATTTCATAACAAAAGAAAGAATGGCGAACTTTTCTGGGAATATGCATCCATTTCACCAATATTTAATCTTAAAGGACAAATTGTTAATTATGTGGCCATAAAGGAAGATATTTCAGCGCGTAAAAAATCAGAACGAATCCAGGAGGCGCTTGTAAATATTTCCGATGCAATTGTTTATTCTCCGGATCTTAAAAGTTTTTCAGAAGTTATTTTTTCAGAACTCACCAAAATTATTCCCACGCGTAATTTCTATATAGCTTTATACAATGAAAAAACCCAAATGTTTTCCACGGTGTTTATTTTTGATTCTGTAGATGAAGGAAATTACGATTTTCCTGCATCTGGAACTTTGTCGAATTATGTGCTCCAGACAGAAAAATCTCTGTTAGTTGATCATCATAAGCACCAACAATTAATTGATAAAGGAGAAGCCGACATGGTAGGTATCCCCTCTGAGGTATGGATCGGGGTTCCAATTTTTGAAAAGGGAAAGGCGATAGGGGTAATGGTTATCCAAAACTATGAAGGGGAAAAGCTTTTAACTGAGGAAGATTTGAGGATTTTGGAATATGCTGCACCTTCAATCACTCTTGCTATTGAGCGAAAAGAATTTATAGAAAACCTGAAAAATGCCAAGGAAAAAGCTGAGCAAAACGATCGTCTTAAATCAGCTTTCCTGGCAAATATGAGCCATGAGATACGGACACCTATGAATGGAGTTCTCGGTTTTACAAGTCTTCTCAGTGATCCCTGTTTGTCGGGAGAAGAAAAAGAAGAGTATGTTAAAATTGTTCATAAAAGTGGCCAACGCATGTTGGATACTTTAAATGATATTATTGAAATTTCTGAAATTGAAGCCGGAATTTTAAATCTAAACATCCAAAAGGTTAATATTAATGAGGAGATAGAAGATTTAGTTCGCCTATTTTCTACTGATGCAAAAAAGAATAACCTGCAATTTATTATAGGGAATCTTCTTGATGATTCACAAAAGATAGTTTTAACTGATTCGGTAAAGTTGGATTCAATCCTAACTAATTTGATAAAGAACGCTATAAAATACACACAAAACGGGATAATAAATATTGATTGTAATATTGATGGGGCAAATGTTGTGTTTGCTGTAAAAGATACAGGTATCGGAATTCCAAAAGATAGGATTGAAAGCATATTTAATCGCTTTGAACAGGCTGATATGACTGATACCAGGGCGTTCCAGGGATCAGGTTTAGGTCTGGCTATAGCTAAATCTTATGTGAAAGTTCTGGGAGGTAATATTTGGGTAGAAAGTGAAGTTGGTAAGGGTTCGACCTTCTGGTTTACGATTCCTCTAACAGCCCCTACGAATTAGAAAAATTAAAGTGCAGATGTGTCAAAAGCCACAACAGTAAATCTTGTCAGATTCTGAGATACCATATTCTCGAACTTTACTGACACTCTGTTAACAAGTTCGTAGGCGCCGAAAATTAGTTGAACAAATCTGAAGATAAAAAAAAGCCAACGGCAATGCGAAGAAAAATTTAAGCAGCCTCCCGGTCCAAATGTGCTAAAACCATCTGCATTGAGTGTATTATATCGAAATGTTTAATGTTTATGTGTTTTATAGAAGAACGATGTCAGCAGATGTTTTCTCTGATTGAGTAATGCCTTGCGAGTGAACAACACTGTGAACAGCCTGCACACTTTTTGCAAGTACGGATGAGTGGGGTAAACAGTCCACCAGTTTGTATATCGAATATCCCAATGGAGTGCGACTTCATGTTTCTCCCCAAAGAGGATGCCACATATTACCGGAAAAAATAAAAACTAAAGTTTTTGTTCTTCAATAAGGTTACCTGCATCCGAAAATATTAATTGGTTTCTGTTTGATTCCTTATCCCTTACAATTACTTCGTACTCTAACATATTGCCCTTGTTCCTCATAACAGAGTTCATGATCTCACCTTTTACTAAAGCTTTATTCTTAATGGGTTCGGGCAGGTAATCTGACGGTAAGTTAACTCTATACTCTGTTAAAATCCCTGTTAAACTGTATATAGCTATATGTTCAAGGTTGTTTTTATAAAAAATAGCTTCGAAGTAATCAGATTTATTAAACCATTCAATATTTACAGCATCTTTAAAATTCTCATTAAAAGATTGTAAGCAAATTTCCGATGGAGAAACTCCGTTTCCTTCTACTACCTTTCTTAAGAAATTCTTCATTCAATTTCGTTTTTCTTCTTGATGATAAGATTTCAGTATATAACACATCTAGCGGTGCAGGTATTTTTTGGTATATAAATACAACACTCTGGTTCTGGCTCTCTTCAGGCGCATTTTGGCGGCATCTTCGCTGATTCTTAAAGCAACAGCAATTTGTTTCATAGAAAGTTCGTCCTTATACTTCATCAAAAGCAAAGCTTTTTCTTCCGGGTGGATGATTTCCATTATTGCCAAAAGGTTCTCATAATTGATGTCTTCAACTATTTCTTCTGTATCTTCAAAAATTTCAGGTAATTCATTTTCCCTGCTCCAATTCGGATAGTGCAATTTCTTTTTCTCACGCAAATAATCTATGCAATGATTGTAGGTTACGGAATATAACCAGGAAGAAAAGGATGAAAGTTGTTTAAACGATGTTAATTTCTCGAATACTTTTGAAAATACATCTTCGGCAAGTTCTTCGGCAATTTGTCTGTTTTTTACAAATGAGTAACATTTATCCAACACTCTTGAATGGTACCGATTATATAATACCTCAAAGTACTTGGATGAATTTTCATGTCTAATCTTGTGAATAATTTCATCATCTTTTAATTGGAATACACTTTCATTCATTGGATTTGTTGCATTTTGACACAAATGTATTATTAAACTTAAAAATTCATAAGTACAAACTTAATTAATTATGTAACACATTGTTAGTGTGGGAGATAAAAAATTATTTGATTTTTCTGTTACCTAATTACCAAAACCCGTCATAATATCAAAAAAAAAAGAAGATGTAGCAAATATTTGAACAATATTAGGAATCACTTCGGGAGAGGTTGCCTATAAAATTCTATTAATCTCAAAATAAACAATTATTTTAAATTACTAAAAGATGAAAAACAGATTATTTGCAAGTATTGCATATTTAGGATTAACAGTTCTTGTATTTACAAGCTGCTCAAAAGTACCCCAGGATGAAATTGATGCTGCCAATGCAGCTATTGAAGAAGCCATGTCAGCAGGTGCTGATGTCTATGTTCATGATAATTTTGTTGTATTGCAAGATTCATTGAACAGTGTATTGGTAAATATCGAATCACAAAAATCGAAATTTATTAAGAACTATTCAACAGCCAAGGAACAGTTGGCCGGTGTAACACAATTTGCCGGTGAAGTAAAACAACAGGCAGAAACCCAAAAAGAAGAACTGAAAATTGAAATTCAGAACACAATTGCCGAGGTAAAAACCCTGATTGAATCGAACAGGCAATTAATTATTGAAGCCCCACAAGGTAAAGAAGGGGCTTCAGCAGTGGAAGCTATAAAAGGTGAAATCGATGCTTTGGAAACAACAGTAATCGAAACAAGCACCATGTTTGAATCTGGTGATTATCTTTCTAGCCTTGATAAGGTCAAAGCTGCAAAGGAGAAAGCTTCTGCTATTAATACTGAATTGACAAATGTGATTGCTAAGTATAAAACTAACGTAAAAGGGAAAAGATCTTAATCAGGTAAAATAAAGTCATAAGAATACCCCGGTCCCGATAATTCGGAATCGGGGCTCTTTATAAAAACAGATGTTGTATTTATGAAAATTAAGATTTTGCTTTTCGTATCTCTCATAACCTTTGTTTTGGCTGGTTTTGCAATAATTCGAGTCGAAACAAATAAGCCTCCGGAGAAAAAGGTAATGAAAGCAGGGAAGGTATTGGCAGAAGCTCAGTTTGAAAAATCCCCAAAATTCGCGAAAGAGGCATTTCAGGAAGCTACTAATTATTACAACTCTGCTATGACGGAATGGGAAAAACAAAATGAAAAATTTATTCTTTTAAGAGATTACAAGAAAGTTTCGGAATTAGCCCAAAAATCAATAGAAAGTAGTGAAATAGCCATGGCTAAATCAAGTATGCTGATAGCCAATACAGAAGACTTACTTGAAATCAGAATTGAAAAAACAGGTGAAAAGATTAAAAGTTTTGAAGAATTCTTCGGCAATTTCCCATTGGATAAAAAACACAGGGATGAATTTTCCAAGAGCAAATTGCTTTATTCCGAAAGTCGACAAGCGTATAAAAACAGGAATTACTCCAGCTGTAAATCAAAACTTGATTCAGTGGAAATAGTCATTAACGATTTTTTTGCCTACTACCAGGAAAAGCTAAAAAATTACTTTGAAGATTACCCTAAATGGAATGAGATGGTGAATCAAACTTTATCCTGGTCAAAGAAAAGGCAAGCTTATATTGTCATCGTTGATAAATTTAGCCGTGAACTAACTATTTATAAAGATGGCAAGTTTCTTAAACAGTATTCAATTGAACTAGGATCTAATTGGGTTGGTGATAAAATACAACAAGGAGATAAATCAACACCTGAAGGACTATATAAAATAGTAGAAAAGAAACAAAACGGACAAACCAAATACCACAAAGCTTTTTTATTGGATTACCCGAATGAAGAAGATAAGAAACGATTTTTTTTCAATAAAAAGAATGGCATAATTAAACATGATGCAAAAATTGGCAACCTGATTGAAATACATGGTAGGGGAGGAAAAGAAATTGACTGGACTGATGGATGTATAGCGCTTACAGATGCCAATATGGATGAAATTTTCAAATTATGCCCGATCGGCACTAAAATCACTATTGTTGGTTCAACAAAATCGATTAACGAACTTTCTTTTGGTTTAAAATGAGCACAAAATCCACAGAGTACTGTATGCATTTAATAAGGAATCAAGCCAAGCATTATAAAGATTTTGCTTTAAAAGTTACAAAAACAATTAGCTTATTGCCAGGAAAGAGTTTTACTTTTTTGATAAAGTATTATATGCAATTAACGGTAATAGCTTTAATTATAATGGTTCCGGTTATTATTAGAAAAATTATCTGGATTGCACCTGTTTCTAAGCAAATCACTTTTCAATCGAGTGAAAAAGATTTATTGTTGGCACAGCAAAAAATTGAACGTGAGATTGCAACACTTAATAAAAAACTGAATACTAAAAGACCTAAATCGTTTTTTCTTGTAATTAATAGTGCTTCAAATGAATTTGTCTTATATAAAGGGACTGAAATTGTAAAGAAAGACAAATGTTCAACCGGAAGTTATATTTTGCTTAAAAACGGGGAAGACCAGCAATGGATGTTTAAAACCCCGAAAGGGGAATTCAGGATACAAGGAAAAACAACTTCACCGGTATGGAAAAAACCCGACTGGGCATTTGTTGAAGAAGGTTTACCTGTGCCATCGACAAATCATTATACCCGATTCGAATATGGCGTTTTGGGTGATTATGCTTTAAGTATTGGTCATGGATACCTTATTCACGGAACACTCTATCAGAGGTTTCTTGGATTACCGGTTACGCACGGTTGTATAAGACTTAATGACGAGAATCTTGAATTAGTGTATAAGTCGCTACAGGTGGGTTCAAAAGTATACATATTTTAAAGATGGTGTGAAATGAAGCGTATAATTTCAAAATCAAAGGCATTCCTGAGAAATAAATGGAAAGCAAAGTTATTTGTATTTCTATCACTAGTTTTATTTTCCTTGTTTGTTTCAATAGCATTAGCTCCTCAAATCAAAATTAAGGAATTGCAAAAACTTGTTAATACTGATTCTGTTTTTATAGAGAGATTTGATAGTGTTTATTATTATCCTGAAATGAGTAGGCTGGTTGGGGAGAAAGCATATAAGGAAGCCCTTCTGAAACTTGCTGAAAATGATTCGATACAATTAGTAATTAACTTAACTGACAGTACGGTTGATTTGAGTATGAAGGGAGTAATGATTCACCAAACTATAATTAAAGAATTTCGTAAGGATAAATTCTTTGGAAAAATTACCTTGATTCAAGAAAACAAACTATTTTCTCAACCATTGTTCGTTAATTCAAGTTATGCAACCATAGTAAAAGAACCGGTTGTAGTGCGCCATGCACCAAAAGACACACTGGAAGCAGCCATGAATGCCTGGCAGCCGGATACCCTACTACAAAATCCTGCCTTTGTAGCACTTTCGGTTGAATATAACATTCAGATAATCCTGGAACAGGATATGAACAATACCTTTTATGATAAATGGAGGAAATTCAAGTTTTATAAATATTTGAGTTTAAGAAAGGCGATTGTAGCACTGGAAAATTTCATTTGTTTTGAGAGGCAGGAATATCAGCCTACGATTAGGATTAAAATGCCTGTGGATGATTTAAGGGCAATATATCGGACATTGCCTTCTAACACTTTTATTGTCATAAAAATGTAATTGAATATTAAAAATATGAATAATGAAACAAGCTATGGTTTGTTAACATGATAGGATTAAGTAAATTAAAATGAGGTAATACTTTACCAATGTTATCATAAATAGTCCGTTAAACTTTTGTAATCACTTAATGCTTAATTGTTTATGAATTGCCAGGTGTTTGTTCCAACAATCAGTTTATCAATGTTTTAGGATTCATCTTGAATCTTATATCTAAAAATATAACGGTCTATTAATCAAGGTATTACCTCATGTTTTAATTATCTACAAAAGAAGCCTTTTTCTAAAAAGAAAATTCTTTTTCAGAAGGTCTTTTTTCTTTCTTGTTTTTAGCAATTTTACTTTTGAAAACTTGCTTTAGAAAAATCGACTCATTGTTTTTTCCTGTTTCGTTATCTTTCCATTCCCGGTTTGTATTTGCAATACTTTTTATCATTCCTGTCCATTTTAGGGCTAATTGTAATTCGTCACATAAGGTTAATTCGTCATAATCACTGTTGTAAAACTCTAAACAGACCTCCGGTTTATGCTTGTAAAAAGAAAAAGCCAGCACAATACGGTCTGTCACAATTACGGTTTCTTTACCGTATTTTACTTTCCTTTCGGTTTTAAGCATTCTGCATTCCGAAACTTCTGACAAATTGATTTTTTCTCGTATTTCCCTTTCAGGTATGTTTCGGATGAAAAATAAACTGTTATTTTCTTTATCACCTAAACCAATAAGGGTTTTATCCCACGTATCGAAATATGAAATTTCAGAATTGTTTTCTCTGGCAAATGATAACAAGGGTGCCAGGATTTTTTTATCCCGATTTTTGTTTCTTGATCTGATAAAAACTATCAGTCCTAAAATAGCCAGTGCAGCTATTGACCATCCCAAAGCTATATTTGAGTTCATTTTTTTATTATTTACAATGTAGAAATAAGAAATATTGATTTGACTGTTTTAGTCTTAAAAAGACATTGTTGTAGAATAATAAAACTTTACCAGAAATAATTGAAGGGATGGATTATGTCAGTAGCTTCGAATCTTATTATATGGGTTTTAGTATAATTTATATAACTATTGATTTTACTCATTATTTGTAATCCGGTTTCGGTTTCCCATAAATCCCCTTTTACTGAATACTTATGAAATGTTGGCAACAGCCAGTGAAAGGAGTACTGCCAGTTTTCTTTAAGGGCAATATGATTAAATAAATCTGATGTGCTGGAAAATAGGAATAGGTTTTCTGAAACGGGGTCTATAATAACATTGTCCTGTTTTGTTTCTTTTGCAACAATTTCTTGGGCATTAAAAACAATACAGGCTAGAAATAATATTGTATATAAAAGGTTATTCATTAGAGTTTTTCTATTTTGACGGACTTTTTTTGGGGGGTAACTAAACTTAGAAAAATTTTTTGTTTCGGTTTCTAGCCTGGACTATTCACAAATTATCTGTTACAATGTTCAACTACCGGCTAAGTACAGGCGTCCTCAAGAAAATTGACTTGAAAATAAATTATTATTCCCTGTATCAATTTTCTTTGTGGTTCCCCGTATTTATTGGTATTTGAACATCTCATAACGAAAATTCATGAATAGACCAGGCTAGAGAATCTTAAACCTAAATGCTTTGTCAACCCCAAGAACAATAAAAATTTTTCTTAGTTTTCCGAAGTAGCAAGTGTTAAGAGGCTTACAAATTTAATTTGTTTCCTGTTATAGGTGAATGGATTGTTTAATTAGTCTTGGATTCGACGAAAGGTTCGACATGGATCCCAATATGAGAATTTTCCCCGAATTTCTTTTTTAGTTTATTTTCTATCTGAGTAGCTATCTTATGCGAAACCTCAACTGTAAGGTTTTTATCCACCTTAATATGGACGTCAACTGCTATAATTTCTCCAATTCGTCTTGTCCTTAGATTATGAAACCACAAGACACCTTCCCTGCTTTCAATGACTTCAGAAATAGCACTCTCCTTGTCTGAAGGCAGAGAGTTTTCTAACAACTCTTTGATGCTCGGAATGGCTGCTTCCCATCCAATTTTTAGAATAAAAAAGCTTACAATTACTCCTGCCAGGGGATCAAGAATTCTCCAGGGTTCTCCCAGAAAAAGAGCTCCGGAAATTCCCAGGGCTGTTGCTACCGAAGAAAATGCATCTGAACGATGATGCCATGCATTGGCTTTTAATGCACTACTGTTAGTTTTTTTACCTGCTAAATAGGTGTACCAGAACAGGATTTCTTTTGCCACAATAGAGATCAGCGCTGCATATAGAGCTATTATTCCAGGTTGTAAAATTGTTTCTCCCGAAATAACTCTGATAATTTTAATTATGCCTGACCATAATATCCCGATGCCAACAAGGGCCAGAGCAAATCCGATTAGCATGGTGGCAAACGTTTCAAATTTTCCGTGTCCATAGTGGTGGTTTTTATCTCTTTCCTTTCCTGAGACCCCGATGAACATTAACACAATTAAATCTGTGATTAAATCCGAAAGGGAATGAATTCCGTCAGCCAACATTGCGGAACTTTTGCCGGTAATGCCTGCGGTAATTTTGCCAAGAGACAAAATCAGATTTACAATTGATCCTTTAACGGTTACGCTCTTAATGAGTTTTATTCTTTCCGGCTCTTTTTTCATTTCTGAAATTAATTGTGTGACAAAACAAGAACTTTATTGCATAATATATCTTATTATTAACGCAACAACAATGCTTACTGCAAGACCAATATTTACCTTATATAAATCTTTAAAAAGTCTTTTGTATGTATCCTTAATCAGATGTTTGTTCAAGAGAAAGTTGATTGCATACTCCCGACCCGCCAAAATACCAACAAATGTCCAGGTAGTACTCATCGGTATGGGATTTAACTCAGTAAAAAGAAAAAGAACAATTCCATAAGTAAGATCAATAATTGTGGCAGACCGAATATTGGCCGTATTTGTTTTTTGCTTAACTACTTCCTGTATTTTGCCACCCTTCTTTCTGAAAATAAAAGAAAGCAGAAAAAGTAAAAAGGCCAGAGATATTAAGAGAGCGGTAAAACTTAAATCACGTGGTAGATATACAAAAATATTTGCAAAATCCTGAATCAGCCATTGCGACCATAAAAACCCGGTGGAAATCCATTGAGCAATAATCCAAAAGTGTTTTTTGTTCCTGAGAATTTCTTTGTCTATTGCAGATTTGGATTCAAATTTCCTTGCAATCAATAAATAAACCAGGAATGCAAATAAAAAAGCCACGACATATCCTGAAACAGACTTCAAAACCATTTTTTCAATAACCTGACCTGATGAAAAAACGCTCAGAATCATGAACGTTGTACTCACAGGTAATCCTGCCTGAGTCAATATTAGCAACACCAGGGGGGGCAGAATATACCACCAGGAAATAACGGAAGGAAGTGGAATCTGAGATAATCTCCCATAGGAAACATCTCCATTGTTGGTAGCCCATCCAAAAATCAGCACAGCACTCAAAATCAGGGCAGCGTATCCCCAAAGAGTCAACCAGTGTTTCTTGTGATTTGAAGAAATAAAAGTGCCAAGTGTCTGGATTACATCATTTGCCACCACAGCATAGCCGGCCAGAGCAAATCCAAGTATCGAAAAAAGCATGGACGTTGTCATCTTTTTATTCTTATTTCTTTTTAAGTTTGTTAAACCACTTTTTTAATCTAATTTGACAGCGAAAAGCATGTCCTTTATTGAATTGCATTCCTGACAAGAATCAGATTTTTAACTTAACAATAGTATTTGCCAAATGAAATTACAACCAGGTTGGTCGTTAGAAAGTTAAGATAAAAGTTTGTAAATTTATATCATGAGTAAGTCTTTTAGAACAAAAAAACTACTGTTTTATGAATACTCGTCTTTACCTGAAATATTTAATAATTGTGTTTTTAATTGTATTTCCATGGATATTTTTTGTTTCCGGGGCTCCTTCTTCTTTCCCACCCGGGAATATGAAAGAACTTCTTCATAAAAAAATTGATCATCTCAAGCAATACCTTACGCTGAATCAAGGAAGTGAGATTTATGCTATTCCGTCAGTAATTAATATTTACAACGATCGGGAGTACGAGCCTATTTGGAAAAGAATGCAGGACGTTGATGATCTTATAACGGCTATTAAACAAAGTTATGATCATGGACTTTCACCATCCGATTATCATATTTCTACTCTCGAACAAATGTTGAGCGCACGCACTGCTGAAGAGAAGGTATTAAGAGACATTGTTTTGACTGATGCTTTTTTACTTCTTACTTCACACGTAATTTCAGGAAAGACAAATCCAAAAACAACAGACGCACAATGGCATGTGATAAAATCAGAAAAAAATCCCATAAACTACATAGACAAGATTGGCCAGGAGCCGTTACTCTCTGTAATTGAAAATCTTTATCCAAAGCATAAGAATTATGACCTCTTGAAGGAACAACTGGGAGAATACAGAAGAATAGGAGCCGAAGGAGGTTGGCCGGAAGTTGGTGCAGGTACCATGTTAAAACCAGGAATGTCAGACTCCCGTGTTCCCCAAATAAAAATAAGGTTGCAAGTAACAGGAGAGTATACTTCCTCTGTTGACCAGGAAAACAATACTTATGATGAAGAACTAAAACAAGCCGTTGTGAAATTTCAAAAAAAGCATGGAATTGAAGCACTTGGCAATATAGGCCCGGAAACAACCACGGCATTGAATTTCTCAGTGGAAGAACGAATAAAAACTCTTGAAGTGAATCTGGAACGCTGGCGCTGGCTTCCGGTTGAGTTTAGTCCTTATTATGTATTGGTGAATATTGCCAATTTTGAGCTGGAAGTAATTGATAACGGTCAACAGGTTAATCATCAAAAGGTTATTGTGGGCCGACCTTACAGGAAAACTCCGGTATTCAAAAGCGTAATGGAGTACCTGGATATTAATCCAACCTGGACTGTTCCACCAACGATTCTCAGAAATGATTTAGTTCCCGAGATTCAAAAAAATGTTCGTTATCTAACTGATAAAAATATAACTGTTTTTAGTCCGGATGGGAAGAAACTAAATCCCGATTCAGTTAACTGGAATAGCAATAGTGTATTCTCTTATAGATATAGACAAGAACCAGGAAAAAACAATGCCCTGGGAAGGATTAAATTTATGTTCCCAAATATCTACAATGTCTATTTGCATGACACCCCGACACGTGAGCTGTTCAACAGAACAGAAAGAGCTTTCAGTTCAGGATGCATCAGGGTGGAAAAGCCTGTTGAGCTGGCAGAGCTACTTCTCGCGGATCAAGAAAAATGGTCACAGGCTTCAATTAGGAAAGCTATTGAATCCAATATTACACAAACAGTTCGTTTAACACGAAAGCCGGAGGTTTATCTACTTTACTGGACTGCCTGGATCGATCAGGAAGGGAATCATCATTTTTCTAAAGACATATATGACCGCGATCAGTCAATTTACATCGCTCTTAACTCCAGGCCCGTTTACGATTTAGATTGAGAAGCATATTCTGAAAGGCTGAAATAGCTTTCTTCAGGATAATAGATAAAAACACAAGACTTGTTTTTAATGGACTGAATAATCGTTTTATTTTTTTCAGGTGGCAATGCGGGACAACCAAAGCTTCGTCCCAGGCGTCCATGCTTATTTACAAACTGCATGGTCGCATACTGAGCTGCATGAATAACAATTGCTCTTTCCCTGGCCTTATCATTTATTCCGGGTTCAACACCATCAAGACGAAGGGAAAGACCATGTTTGCCATGGTAAGTTTCGCCAGTAACAAAAAAGCCCAGACTGCTCATGTTCGATTGCGGAATGTTGGAAAACTTTTCAGCAATATTTTCTCCTGTGTTTTTTCCATGAGCGACCAGAGTATGTTGAACGATTTTTAAACTATCACAATCAATAACCCATAGTCTTTTGTGTGTAGAAGAAAGAGAAAAATCAATTAAAGTCAGGTATTTTTGGTTTTTTAGCTTCCCCTCTTTCATTAGACTTTGTTTCCCTTCCATGCCCAACCTAAAAGCTTCAAAAGATGGTTTTTGGTATTCGGGAGTAAGTGAATTGTAAGCGGTAAGTATGTTGTTGGAAGGATTATTCTGCTTTTCAGATTCTTTTCCTAAACTAATTTGTCCCAAATTCAGAAAAAAAATCCCAATAACCAAGATTAATGTTTTGTTCATGCTCCCCTGCATATCATCCCTCCTTTACATTAAATGTTATACGGTGTTTACTAAAAAAAGGTTTCACATTTCAAAAATATGAATTATTTTTCACATTCAAAGGTGATTAATATTTCTGTTTAACCTGTTCTGTAGAATCTTCCTGTATGCAGTGAGCTCCTCGCCCGGCAATGTCAGGAGGTACTTTTGTTTGAATTCTTCTTTCGGGTCCAGCCATTTCCATTCATAAAAGTCATCAGCCGGGACAAGGCATCGTTTGGAAAGAGTTGGTTTGAATGACGATTTTTGATCCAGTGTTTCCAGTCTTGCGTTGAGGGTGTTTTTGCAAATGCAGGTGTCTTTGGCCCAGGGTGGGATTAGCCCCCATGAAAATCCCAGGATGGCATCAGTTTTATCATTGGGAATAACCGGTGTAACCGGAAAGGCAAACGCATTGAAAATATCCGGAATGTACCATTCCGGAGTCAGAAATCTGGCTTTGAAACGCTCTTCGAGCTGATTGAAAGTCTTGTTGTTCTATGTTTGGAAACACATGAAAATAGTTTTTTTTCGGATAGGAAGATTTATGGGAAGAGTTGAAATCAGGGAATAATTTTTAGCCCCGCCTATATCCCCGAAATGCCACCTGATACTATGAATTTCATGACCATTGCCGGGTTAATATCAATTGATCTGACTTGATTTTTTGGGACAATAAACAACTCTCCTGAAAAATTATAGGAGTGTGGGAAATAAACAGCCACCTTTTCTTTTTCATCCAGCTTACTTAAATCTTCTTCTGTAATAAATCCCAGCTTTTCCAAATTAGAGATCGGATTAACCAGAACAATTACAGGTTTTTTGAACTTCCTTTCTTTACCAACAAATGCTGAAAAAAGGTCATTCAAGGCTGAGTAAATAAACTTAAGCAATGGTGCTTTTTCAATCATTCTTTTAAAAAGGATTTTGAATGGTTGGGCAAGAATGCTTCTGCCTGTAATACCAACCAAAACCAGAAAAAAGAAGATGACAACAAGGCCTAATCCGGGAATATCTATTCCAAGATATTTCTCAAGAATACCATCCAGTAAATTATCTGTAAAATTGAAAATAACGTAGATGATGTATGCTGTTATACCAAAAGGGGCTATATACAACAAGCCTTGCAGGAAATAATTCAGAATTTTCTTCATATCACAAAGTTAACTGAGTTTATGGTGAACAAACTTAGTGTATTTCTTTTTCATCATTTCTTGAAAAGATTCAATAAATTTTTAATTTGCTTCAGGAGTGTCGGGTTGAACGTAGAAAATTCCAAATTTTTTTTCGGTTCAATGTAAAATTACACGAGAGAGGGGGTGTAATTCGTAAGCGTCCGGTAAACTACTCATAGGAAGCACTCATGCCAATATCTAAGTTTGGGAAAACTAAAAAATATTGGCA
>NZ_JADQBH010000013.1 GCF_016278715.1 Marinilabilia sp.
CGTGTCCAACTGTGAATGGATCAAACGACCCGGGAAAAAGTGCTGTTTTTTGCATGTTTCTTGATTTTCCAATTCAATTTTTAACGGGACTGCTATAAAACCCCCACTTTAACGGGATGAATTTATGCTGTAAAAATCCTAAAAAATAGTCAGATCACCAATTTCCAAACATTGTTTAATGGTTTTATTTAAACATAGGTGTTTACCTGAACTTAATTTTCCCTGCAGCAAAGGCTGCCATTCTGAGGAGGATGAGCCCGTGAGAGAACCGGCTGATGTTCGTGTTTCCGTATTTTCGTTCCTGATACCTGATGGGCAGGTCAATAATTTTTAAATTTAATTTGTATGCCCCAAACAGCAGGTCGAAATCGCCAAAAGGATCAAATTCTCCAAAAAAAGCTCGGTTGTCGGAAAGTCTCTGATAGTCGGACTTGTACATGACCTTGGTTCCGCACAATGAATCTTTTATTGGTTGCTCAAGCAGCCATGAAAAAAGAATGCTGAAGAAGTAATTGCCTACTGTATTAATTGGTCGCATGGCATTCTTTTCCATGGGATAAACCAGTCGCACGCCATTTATGAAATCTCCTTTTCTGCCGGTTAATGCATTGTAAAACCGGGGGAGGTCTTCGGGCTGCACGGTCAGGTCGGCATCCAGAATCATGAGTATATCCCCGGAAGCTTCTCTGAATCCGGCTCTCACTGCATCTCCTTTTCCTTTTCCGTGCTGTTGAAGAATTTTTATATGATGACTGGAACTATATTTTTGCTGCATTTCCTGAATAACAGCCCAGGTATTATCGGTGGAATTACCTTCAACGAAAATGATCTCTACCTTTTTTCCGAAATGGGGAATGCGCAGAATGGCATCCTCAATGTTTCCGGCTTCGTTTCGCGCCGGAATGATGATGCTTGTTGTTGCTTCCGTTTCGGGAGGAACACAGTCAGGGAAAGGACGTGCAAAAAGAAAACTGTTAAGAGACAGGTGTCTTACAATGGGAAGTCTGGAGATAATTCGGTTAAAAAACCATGATATTCCTGGTATATAAAAGGGAATCAGCATGTTTTTGTTGACCCTGTATGTTTCGAACCCGGCGAGGTAGAGCAGGTTTTTCAGGTCATTGGTGGACAACCAGTTTTGAAGCGGGGATTTTCTTTTTAGATGAAGTGTTTCTGCAAGACGCAAAACGGGTTCCCACAATCGGTTGTAATAGGTTACAATAATTCTGGTGCTTGTATGACTTACTTTGGTGAGTTCGTGAAAAGCTTTTTCCACATCAGGTAAAACTCCGACAAGATTGGAGAGAATGATGGTATCATATTTTCCCGGTAAATTTATTTCTTCAGCCCGCATGGTGTGAAAATGAATGTGGTGGTACCGGCTTTGTGCGGTTTTTATCATTTCGGGACTAAAATCAATTCCGGTTTTATTGGTCGCTTGGAGATTGTTTAACAGTTCTCCTGTGGCACAGCCAATTTCTAATACTTTGTGTTGCCGGGGAATGAAATAGTTACAAAACCTGGTGATGCTCTCCCAGTAATACGACTTTTTACGCCTGTATATAGGCCATGTTTCAGCTGCTTTATTATAATATTCAAGAATGTGGTTCATCTTATTTTTGCTGGGGTTTCGCTTCGTTTAAATTCGGATTGTTTTTCAGGAAATTATTGTAATCGATTTCAAATAGCCATGCTTTCTCATCACTGCCAATTTGTTTTTTCAGAATAAAAGCGTTGGGATATTTCTTTGATATCGCCGACATATATCGATGGATGGTGTTGATTACCTGCCCGGATTTTATTCGTGGGTTTTTGCGCAGGGATGCCACCATAATATGGGTCACATCTCTTTGGTAAAGCTTCATCAATAAAGTGTCGGGGCTTTCTGAGTCGATGGTGTAAATGCCATAAAACTGTTTTCCTCCGGAATGCAACCTGGCCATGTTGGGTTTTCGGCAGGCAACAAATGCTTCATCAGGTAACCCCTTGGCGACATATTCCGACATTTTGAGGTAATTCTGCCAGTCCGGTGTATAGCCGTAAAGCTTCTCCCCTTTGATGTTTCTGAAAACGGAAGAAAAATCAGTTTGTCTGATGGTTTGAGCGGCGGAAAGAACGATGGCCGCAGAAATCAGAAATAAGGAGAGGCGTTGCAACCATCTGCGCTCTTTGCTTTTCGCAAGGTCGAGTATGGTCTCCAGAAAGAAAATCAGAATCAGTGGGAAGAAGGGGATGATTAATCTTACCTGATCCCATAGTGGCTGAAGGGCAAAAAAAGTAAGTCCGACTGATAATGCGATATAAATTCCCGTGAAAAATATAAACTGATGGTTCTTTTTGTAAAATCGAATAAGGCCCCAAAAGAAGAATAAATAAAGAACAATTGCAGGAAACGCGGGTTTTGTAAGCGACATGGCGGGTTTAAATCCGGTTAGAATGAAGAAGTGTTTGGATAAATATATTTTTGAGTTTTCCCAAAATCTCAGAAAGAATCCCGGGAGCGTTTCCATCCCCTGGCTTTTATCATAAGGGTGCTTTTGAAGTAGTGTGGTTAACTGATCACCACTTGAAGCTCCACCTTCGGTGAAGAAATTTAACAGAAGAAAATAGGCGAATATAAAGGCGATTACAAAAAGTGTTGTGAACAACAGGGCTCGTTTTTGCTTTTGTATGGCGAAATAGAGAATTACTGCGGGGGTGGCAACAAAGGCAACTGTTCGGGTCAGATACAACGATACCAAGAAAAGCGCCAGTATAGCTGTTTGAATAATTTTTATTCGGTGCTGTTTTTGCCATTCGATGGTGGGGAACAGATACAGCAGAAAGCCTCCCTGCAAGGCCAAGAAAAATGCTTCGGAATAGGTTTGGCTGGCAAAGTAAAGAAAATGATGGTTGACAACGAGAATGAAAATAGTGGCGGTAAGGGAAAGGGTTGAGATTCTTTTTGAATATGTTTTCCACAACAGAATGAGGGATAAACTCATAAATACCCAGGAAGATAGTTTTAGAGCAACCATGCTTAGGCCCAGAATTGCTACAAATCCTGCAAGAACTGCAGGATACAAAGGCCCCTGGAACCGGGGAAACCGACCCTCTTCCAGCAGCTGCAAGGCGCGGATGATGTAGGCGCTGTCGTCGCCACCTTCGCTAATTCGCAGATTGAATGTGAGAAAACTTAGTAAAAGATAGATCACTACAGTGGCAATGACAATCGTATTGTTATTTTTATTTAAGTAAGAATTGTATTGCTTTAATGGAGAATTCTTCTGCTTTTCGTGTCCTTTTCTTTTCATGACGGGTTGGTTTGTCCTTTAGTTTGGGGATTCAAAAATAACAAGTTCAGTGAATTATCCTTCGCCTAAGCGGTGCTTTTTTATTTTTTCCTGGACTTTTGTTTGATCTGAACCTCCAGGTTCTATATAAAAGAAGAAAAACAGGTTCTATAGAAACTATTTGGTTATGTATATATAAAGCCATATATTTGCAGCTGTTTTTTCAGCCAGTTCAGGTTAATAGTCCCTTAAAGTTTCGTTGGCACAGAATCCAATAATGTTTTAAAATAATAAAACAGAATTATTGGTTTGATAAATGATGATTTGTCAAGCCAAATTCGTTTTGCCCGGCGGAAAGATTAGTGTTGACTATTACGTATTACGGATTTAAATGGTTTATTTAATAGACTTTTTAAATTGATGAACGTTCTGGCAGGAAATTGGGGGAGTGCTGTTACACTGACAGGATATCCATGAAGTTGTTTTTCTTTAAAATATGTTGCATACGGACTTTTTGTCCGGTTTATTTAGCCCAAATATTTTTAAAGAATATTTCTGGCCCCGACAGCTACTATGCTGTGTCTAAGTCGGTGTACACCCGGGTCTTTTTCCTGTTTTGATAAGTTTATGAAATGGATGGTTCAGTTTAGAATAATCAGAAAATAGTTTAATCTAAAAATTTAAACGATTGAAAATTATGAAGAAAGTATTATTTACGATTTTTGCCGTAGCAGGACTTCTAACCCATGGGGCGTTGCAAGCCCAGGAAGCCCAGGAAGATTATGTGAAGTTTGGAGGGGCAGTTCGTTACAATATTCATGATAAGAGTTGGAATGATGATAAAACTGATCCCCAGTTTACCTGGGATACCTGGCGCCTGAATGTGGATGCCCGAACTGCCGGAGTCGATCTCAGTTTTGAGTATCGTTTTTATCCTGATGGTGGATATCACATGATGCATCATGGTTGGCTTGGATATGGCTTGACTGATGATTTATATATGAAAATCGGAGCAAGTCAGGTGCCTTTTGGTATTACATCATTTGCTTCGCATTCATGGTGGTTCCAGATTCCTTATTATGTAGGTCTTGAGGACGACTATGATATGGGTCTCAAGTTCGACTATACAGGTATTGAAAACCTTGAATTGAATTTTGCCTATTTTCATCAACCTGAGCCTGCCGGAACTCCCGGTTATTTCTCCCGGTACTCTTATGATATTACCGGAACTGCTGATGGAACTGCTTCTATGAGAGAGGGACGTCAGTTTAATGTGAGAGCAGCCTACAACCTAACCGAAGGTGTTGAGGTAGGTGTGTCCGGGCAATTTGGAAAAACACTTTATGGTGAGAACTTCGAAGAGTCTGAGTCTTCAAATGCTTATGCAGCTCATGTAGTTGCTGATTTTGGAGGATTTAATTTTAAAGGCGAATATATTTCCTATGATTTCGGTGCCAAAGATGCTGCAGGAAATGATGCTGATGTAATTCAAATGGCTGCATATAATGCACCATATAATGTTGCTTCAAAAGCAAATATCTGGGTAGCAGGTCTGGCTTATACTATTCCTGTAGATTTCGGTCCTATCTCCAGCATTCAGCCCTATGTTGATTATTCTGTAATTGCAAAGGATGCTGAAGGTTTTGAAAATAGTGAACACCTGGTTCCGGGAATGTTGATTACAGCTGGTAGCATTTATACCTATGTTGATTATGCTATGGGTAAAAACAATGCCTGGTTAGGTTCATGGACTAATGGACTCGCCGCAGGTAGCCCCGATGCAGAATGGGAAAGCCGTTTCAACATCAATATTGGCTACTATTTCTAAAAAAACTATAATCTCAAATTAATGAGCAAAATCGAAGTCAAAGATCTGTACCTGATATTTGGGTCAAAGCACAAACAGGCGCTCCAACTTGTAAAAAAGGGGGTGAGCAAAGATAAAGTGCTTGAAAAAACCAAATGTACAGTTGCGGTAAAAGATGCCAATTTTTCAATTGAGCAAGGCGAGATATTTGTGGTGATGGGACTTTCCGGTAGCGGAAAGTCCTCACTCATTCGCTGTTTTAACCGTTTGAATGAACCTACTTCCGGCTCCATTCTGTTAGATGGAAAGGATGTTGTTAAGATGAATGATGAGCAGCTTCGGCAGTTGCGAAGAACTGAAATGTCTATGGTTTTCCAGCATTTTGGATTGCTTCCCCACCGTTCTGTTCTTGCTAACACGGCCTTTGGTCTTGAGATTCAGGGCGTGTCTGAGGCGGAGAGTTATGAGAAGGCTCGTGAAATGATTAAAACCGTTGGACTTGAAGGTTATGAAGATATGATGACCGGAGAGTTAAGTGGCGGGATGCAACAACGTGTAGGATTGGCCCGTGCACTTACTACCAATCCGGAGATACTGTTGATGGATGAGGCTTTTAGTGCACTCGACCCATTGATTCGGACCAATATGCAGGACGAATTGATTGAGCTGCAGCGAAAGTTGAAAAAGACTATTGTCTTTATTACACACGACCTGGATGAAGCTCTGAAACTTGGTGACCGGATAGCTATTCTCAAAGACGGAATGATAGTTCAGATTGGAACGCCTGAAGAAATTTTGGTAAAACCGGCTGACGATTACGTTCGTGCTTTTGTTGAGAATGTTGACCGCAGTAAAATTGTTACTGCATTTAGTCTGATGTTTAAGAATACCGGAAAACTGATACTTGAGAAGGATGGCCCCTCATTGGCCCTTCGTCGTATGCGTGAAATGGGCGTTAACAGGTTGCCTGTTGTTGATCGTGAAAATGTTTTTCTGGGTTTTGTGAGAGATAGCGAGGTGGTGGAACTGAAGAAAAAGGACGACCGTGATTTGAGTAAAATTCTGATCTCTGATGTTATGCCTAAGGTTTCACCCGATACACCTGCGGCCGATTTGTTGCCGCTGTTTATTGATAAGCAGTTGCCTCTTCCGGTGGTTGATGATGAAGGGAAATTACTTGGTGTGGCAGTCCATTCCTCTGTAATTGCCGAAGTTACCGGGCGTGATCGAGAAGAAATAATCGAAATTAAAAACAGCGGAGGCCTATAATTATGAAAAAATTAGATCTTGGAACATACATAGAAGACGCCATTGATTTTATTACTGACCATGCAGGGCCGGCTTTGGACGGTGTTGCCTTGGTTATTGAGGGGATTGTGGATGGACTTCAAAATGCTTTATTGTCCTCCCCTCAATGGCTGGTAATGCTAGTTATGGCCATTATTGCATATTACGTTCAGTCCGGAGGTCTTAAGGCTGCGATGTCAAAAAAAGGGTTTAAAAAGGCTATTGGATTGGCTGTGTTTACAGTTATTGGTCTTTTTCTCTTGTCGTGGATGGATTACTGGGAGGAAACCATGCAAACACTTGCGTTGGTGCTGGCTTCAGCATTTCTGGCATTGGTAATCGGAATACCTGTAGGAATTTGGGCTGCCCGTAATTCCAAAGCCGACCAGGTTATCAGACCTGTGCTGGACTTTATGCAGACCATGCCGGCTTTTGTTTATCTGATTCCGGCTATTTTGTTCTTTTCGGTAGGTAACGTTCCGGGAGTGGTAGCAACCGTCGTGTTCTCGCTGCCTCCTGCTGTGCGTCTTACAAGCCTTGGTATCCGTGGGGTCCCCGAAGAGGTGGTTGAAGCCGCTCAATCTTTTGGAAGTACCAAAAGACAATTGCTATTTAAAGTTCAGATCCCTTTGGCTATGCCAACGATTCTCGCAGGTGTTAATCAGGTGATTATGCTGGCTTTGTCAATGGTGGTTATTGCTTCTATGGTAGGTGCTGCAGGTCTGGGAGAACGTGTTTACTCAGGAATCCTTCAGGCGAAAGTAGGTCTTGGTTTTGAAGCAGGACTTGGCATTGTGATTCTGGCCATTATTTTGGACAGGGTAACTCAGGCTCTTGGAGGACTTGGAAGAAAGTAATAAAAGTATTATATTCAGCATTTTAACGAGTGCAGAGTTTATGATTGTTGATTTATTTTCGACATTCAAACCTTAAAAACGATTATGATTATGAAAAGCAAAATTGCAAAAATTTTAAATTTGACTGTTGTTGCAGCTATTTTATTGGCTGTAGCTTCATGTGCAGGCAAAAGCGAGAAAAAAGAAATTTTTATCCCATATCCAAATTGGTCTGAGGGAATAGCCATGACCCATCTGGCAAAAGCTGTTCTGGACCAGAAGGGATACGATGTGGACATTAAGCCCATTGAGCCCGGTCCTATTTATGCTTCTCTGTCAAAGGGTGATGCTGATGTATTTCTGGATGCATGGCTGCCTTATACCCATGCCGAATACTGGGAACGCTTTGGTGATAAAATTGACCATATCGGAACTGCTTTCGAAAACGGTACTACCGGATTGGTTGTTCCTTCGTATGTGACCATCAGTTCCATTGAAGAGATGAATGATCATGTTGACGAATTTGATGGTGAGATTATTGGTATTGGCAGTGGTGCCGGTGTTCATAAGAATACCCTGAAAGCTATTGAGGAGTATGGGCTGGATTTCGAGCAGATAACTTCTTCTGGTACGGCTATGATTGCAGCTCTTGAAGGTGCGATTAACGACAAAGAGTGGATTGCCATTACCGGATGGAAACCTCATTTTAAGTGGGCACGTTTCGATATCAAATATCTTGACGATCCTAAAGGAATATATCCTACCGATGAAGTGCAAATTCTTGCTCGTAAAGGATTTACTACCGATTTTCCAGAATTGGCAACTTTCTTTGGCAACTTTAAGCTGGAAGAAGCTAAACTGTATGAGTTGGTCGATGCAGTAGAAAATGCAACGGATCCATTAGAGGGTGCAAAGCAGTTCTATCAAAACAATAAGGAAATGGTTGATGGCTGGTTTCCTGCTGCTGAATAAGTAAATACAGTATTATCTATAAAAAGACCGGGATTCGATACTTTCGAATCCCGGTCTTTTTATTGTCTTTATTCTGTTGTATTATCGGTATTCATTCCAGCTTTTTATTGAAATATCACTGATATCCATTTTGCAAAACGCATAAATAAATGCACTGGCCAATCGGGCATTAGTGATCAACGGGATATTAAAGTCAATTGCATTTCTTCGGATTCTGTAACCGTTGCGCAACTCGCCTTTACTCAGGTTCTTGGGGATGTTGACGACCAGGTCGATTTTCTTTTCCCTGATATAATCCAGCGTGTTGGGCTGTTTTTCCGGTTCATCAGGCCAGTGAAGCATGGTGCTTTTGATTCCGTTTTCTTCGAAAAATTTATGGGTTCCGGCTGTTGCGAAAATATTGTAGCCTTTTTCTGCCAGTATCTTGGCACTTTGCAGCATCTCCACCTTGCTCCGCAGAGGACCGGAAGAGATGAGAATGTTCTTCTCTGGTAATCGATATCCCACAGCCAGCATCGATTGCAAAACGGCATCGTAATAGTTATCCCCGATACATCCCACCTCGCCGGTGGAAGCCATATCAACGCCCAAAACAGGGTCTGCATTGAGCAGACGAGAGAACGAGAACTGAGGTGCCTTAATCCCTACATAATCCAGCTCAAAGATACTCTTACTGGGTCTTTCCACAGGCAGATCCAACATCACCCTGGTGGCAATGTCGATAAGGTTTATCTTCAGTACTTTTGATACAAAAGGGAAACTCCTCGAAGCCCGGAGATTACATTCGATAACTTTTATGTCATTGTCCTTCGCGAGTAACTGCATGTTGAATGGCCCTGAAATATTCAGCGCTTTGGCAATCTGACGTGCAATTCGCTTTACCCTCCTGATGGTTTCAATGTAAAGTTTCTGGGGCGGAAATACAATGGTGGCATCGCCCGAATGTACACCTGCAAACTCAATGTGCTCGGAAATGGCATACGCTATCATCTCGCCGTTTTGGGCAACTGCATCAATTTCAATCTCCTTTGCTTGTTCGATAAATTCGGAAACCACCACCGGATATTGTTTGGAAACATTGGCGGCCAGTTCCAGAAAGTGCTCCAGTTCCTCCTCATTAGACACCACATTCATGGCTGCTCCCGAAAGAACATAGGAGGGGCGCACCAATACGGGATAATCAACTTCTTCAATGAATTTGTAAATGTCTTCGATAGAGGTCAGTTCGCTCCAGCGTGGCTGGTCAATTTTTAATGTATCCAACAGGGACGAAAATTTCTGACGGTTCTCTGCGCGGTCAATATCCTCGGGAGAGGTTCCCAAAATAGGCACTGCATTTTGATGCAGTCGCATGGCCAGATTGTTGGGGATTTGTCCGCCAACCGAAACAATGACTCCTTTGGGCGCTTCCAGATCGGTAATGTCCAGCACCCGCTCCAGGGTAAGTTCATCAAAGAAAAGACGGTCGCAAACATCGTAATCGGTACTTACCGTTTCGGGGTTGTAATTGATCATCACCGAACGGTACTTTTGCTTGTTGATGGTGTCGATGGCATTTACGCTGCACCAGTCAAATTCTACACTGGAGCCGATGCGATAGGCTCCTGAGCCCAGCACTACAACCGACCTTCCGTCTTTCTCAAATTCAATGTCGTTGTATTCTCCGTTGTAGGTCAGGTACAGGTAGTTGATTTTGGCGGGAAACTCTCCGGCCATGGTGTCAATTTGCTTCACCACAGGAAGTATATTTCTTTCTTTCCGGTGGGCTCTGACCTCAAGTAGGCTATCCTCCATGGCAGAGTCATCAGGGTTGATGACAATTCTGGCAATCTGAAAATCTGAATATCCCATTTGTTTTGCTCTGCGCAGCAGTTCATCGGGCAGTGACTCCAGCGAGTTGAATTTTGCTAATTGAATTTGGAGGTCGCTGATATTCTTTAATTTGTGCAGAAACCATTTGTCGATCTTTGTAAGGTCGTGAATCTCCTCTACTGTAGAACCTTTTTGCAAAGATTCCGATATGGCGAAGATACGCTGGTCTGTGGGTTCGGCGAGTTCTGTTTCCAGAACTATGTCCTTCAAAAGCTGATTCGCCACAAAACCGTGCATGCCCTGACCAACCATTCGCAGACCTTTTTGCATGGCTTCTTCAAATGTGCGCCCAATGGCCATAATTTCTCCCACACTTTTCATGCTGGAGCCAATTTGCTTGGAAACACCGGAGAATTTATTGAGATCCCATCTTGGGATTTTACATACGATGTAGTCCAGAGCAGGCTCAAAAAAGGCAGGAGTGGTTTTGGTAACCGAGTTTTTAAGTTCGAAAAGTCCGTAACCCAGACCAAGTTTGGCGGCTACAAAAGCCAGTGGATAACCGGTTGCTTTAGATGCCAAGGCACTGGAGCGCGATAAACGGGCGTTTACCTCAATCACACGGTAATCTTCAGAGTAGGGATCCAATGCGTACTGAACGTTACATTCACCCACAACACCAATGTGGCGAATTATTTTGATGGCCAGTTCTCGTAATTTGTGATATTCCGAATTGCTCAGCGTTTGAGATGGGGCCACTACGATACTCTCGCCGGTATGAATACCGAGGGGGTCGAAGTTTTCCATATTACAAACGGTAATGCAGTTGTCGTAACTGTCGCGCACCACTTCATATTCGACCTCTTTCCATCCCTTAAGTGATTCTTCGACCAGTATCTGTTTTGAGTAAGAGAAGGCATTGTCGGCACGTTTGATGAGTTCTTTTTCGTTGTTGCAGAATCCGCTTCCCATTCCTCCCAGCGTATAAGCCGCCCGGATAATGATGGGGTATCCCATCTTGTCGGCAGCCTTAACGGCATCCTGAACCGTTGTTACGGCAACGCTTTTAGGCGTTTTTACATCAATCTCACCCAGTTTGCCGGCAAATATTTCCCTGTCTTCGGTGTTGATGATTGACTGAATAGGGGTTCCTAAAACTTCCAGATTGTATTTTTCCAGAATTCCCTGCTCAAAAAGTTGAATTCCACAGTTCAGGGCTGTCTGTCCGCCAAATGCGAGTAATATGCCTTCGGGTTTCTCTTTCTTTATAACCTGCTCAACAAAATAAGGCGTAACGGGCAAAAAGTAGATTTTGTCGGCCACTTTTTCGGAGGTCTGAACAGTGGCAATATTGGGATTGATGAGAACGGTTTCAATGCCTTCTTCCTTAAGGGCTTTCAGAGCTTGTGAGCCTGAATAGTCAAATTCTCCTGCTTCCCCGATTTTAAGGGCTCCCGAACCCAGGATAAGCGCTTTTTTGATGTCCTTCTTCATTGATTGATTGTTTTTTGGTGCGTTAATGGCAAACCTGTTTTCCGGGATGCAAAGGTACATTATTCTGCTATAAACTCAATGCTTTATTGTGGAATTTTGTATATTTTTGGAATATATGTATTTACCTCAATTCTGTTATTTGTTCTTTGAAAACACAGTGTTTCTTGTTTTGTGTGTGCTATGGGAGGTTGAACCCCGAATAAAATAATGAAAAAAAATCCTATAAATTTTTGTGGTCTATCAAAAATGAATAAATTTGCAATTATATTTGAATAATTATTCCAGTTTTAACGACCTGATAAAAACGAACTAATTGTTCCTTTTGTTGATTTAATTGCAAAAGGGCGATTTTGTTTTTTCTGATATGAAGATAAAAACACAAAGACTCAATGTAATTCGACAACTGATTTCGGACCATAAAGTGGGAAGTCAGGAAGAGTTATTGAACCTGCTGGAGCAGGAAGGATTTTCAACAACCCAGGCAACTCTTTCCCGGGATTTAAAAGCGCTTAAGGTGGCCAAGCGTCCTGATATCGAAGGGGGTTATGCTTATGTTTTACCAGAAGACAATCAGGATAAAGAGGAGGGGGAAAACGGAGAGGTTTTTCCAGTGAGTGGGTTAGAATCTATTGAATTTTCCGGAAACATGGCTGTTATAAAGACCAGGCCTGGCTTTGCCAATAGTATTGCTTCGGTTATTGATAGTCATGGCCCATACGAAGTATTGGGCACCATTGCAGGCGACGATACGATTCTGTTGATTAGTAAGGAGGGGGTTTCCCGTCCCGATGTTATAAACGCATTGTCGTTGTTTATGCCGGGACTGAAAAGGAAACTAGTGTAGAACCGGTTTTGAATATGTTTTAATGACACAACAGGAAATGAATATTGATATACAAGTTGCTTCAGAGAAGCATCTTTCTTATGTGGATACTATTCTTGAGACCATTGCCGATGCTGCCCAAATCAGAGGCACTGGTATTGCCAGGAGGAATCCCGACTATATTGAGAAGAAGATAGTGGAGGGTAAAGCAATTATTGCACTCAGTGGGGAGGAATTTGCCGGTTTCTGTTACATCGAATCCTGGGGGCACGAGAAATTTGTGGCCAATTCGGGGTTGATAGTGGTAGACAAATATAGAGGTCAGGGTCTGGCTAAGAATATCAAAAGGAAAGCTTTTGAACTTTCTCGTAAACGCTATCCTCATGCCAAGATTTTTGGTCTTACGACCGGTCTGGCAGTGATGAAGATAAATTCGGAACTTGGTTATAAGCCCGTTACGTTTTCAGAACTTACTGATGATGAGCAGTTCTGGAAAGGGTGTCAGAGTTGTGTGAACTATGATATCCTGCTTCGTACCAACCGGAAACACTGTCTTTGCACCGGAATGCTGTTCGACCCGGATCGGGATGCTAAGCCGGATCCTATACCTCCGAAGAAACTGGGTGTGTATGAAAGGTGGCTGAGGTTCAAAAGATTTGTCTTTTTGAGCGGAAACCGGAAAAAAAATAATAAGAATGGTAAACCCAATCTGCTAAAAGGATTTTTTGCAGCGTTGTTTGCCTGAAACGTTATAATCGATAAATAATGAGTAAAAAAGTAGTACTTGCCTTTAGTGGTGGATTGGACACCTCTTTTTGTGTGAAATATCTGAAAGAAGAGAAGGGACTGGATGTTTATTCTGCTATTGGAAATACCGGCGGGTTCTCGGATGTGGAGCTCGAAGCCATAGAAAAAGGAGCCCTTGATTTGGGTGTTGTAGAACATGTGAATTTGGATGTTACCGATTTGTATTATCGCAACTGCATCCGATATATGATTTATGGAAATGTTCTGAAAAATAATACCTACCCTCTTTCTGTCTCTTCAGAACGCATTTTTCAGGCCATGGCGATTGTCGAATATGCACGGAAAATAGGCGCTCAGTATATTGCGCACGGGAGCACAGGGGCAGGGAATGACCAAATCCGTTTTGATTTGACTTTTCAGATTCTTGCCCCCGAGATTGAGATTCTAACCCCAACACGTGACCTGACACTCTCCAGGGAAGACGAGATTGAATATCTGAAAAAGCGGGGAGTACAGAAAGACTGGACCAAAATGGCCTATTCTATCAATAAAGGTCTTTGGGGAACCAGTGTGGGTGGAAAAGAAACGCTTACAACTGACCAGAATCTGCCGGAATCGGCTTATCCCAGTCAGCTGCAGAAAGATGGAAGCGAAGAAATGCTTTTGACCTTTGAAAAAGGAGAGTTGACTGCCGTAAATGGCGAGAAGTTTTCCAACCGGGTGGATGCCATTCGGAAAGTGGAAGCCCTAGGAAATGCCTACGCCATTGGTCGTGATACTCATGTGGGGGATACCATTATTGGAATTAAAGGACGCGTTGGTTTTGAGGCTGCAGGTCCTTTGATGATTATCAAAGCGCATCATTTGCTCGAAAAACATACATTGACCAAATGGCAGCTTTACTGGAAAGAACAATTGGGTAACTGGTATGGAATGCTTCTGCACGAAGCCCAATATCTGGAGCCGGTAATGCGCGACATTGAGGCTTTTCTGGAGCATTCTCAGACCAATGTCTCGGGCGAGGTTATCCTGAAGTTGCATCCATACCGTTTCGAACTAGTGGGTATTCGGTCTAAACATGACCTGATGAACAGTGGATTTGGCGATTACGGTGAGATGAATAAGGAGTGGAATGCCGATGACGTGAAAGGATTCACCAAATTAATGGCCAATTACCTGAAAATTTTTAATAAGGTAAATGGCTTTGACGTGGAAACCGGCGCATAAGCTGATTCTGTGAGAAGTATGAGTCTGATCCTGGAAAAGGTGTTTTTGTCAGGGGCAAGGGGCAGGGGATTTTTGAACAGGAGTTTACTCTCTGTTATTGAAGATTCAAAAACTTCCTGCAACGAAGATGTTGGCAACAAAGTACCTTTTCAGAGTGGGCTCAATTATATTGAATAGAGAAATTGTTTACCATGATAAAAGTAGGAATAGTTGGAGGTGCAGGATATACCGCAGGTGAATTGGTGCGTATCTTACTTGGACATCCCGGTGCTGCCATTGAGTGGATTCATAGCACCAGTAATTCCGGAAAACCTCTGAGTGATGTGCACTCTGACTTACTGGGGGATACCAACCTGATTTTTTGTGATCGGATGGATTTTGAAGCTGTGGAGGTGATATTCCTTTGCATGGGGCACGGAAAATCAGTGACTTTCATGCAGGAACAAAAATTACCGTCACACCTGAAAGTGATTGATCTAAGTAATGACTTTCGGTTGAACAGGTCTGAGAATGATTTTGTATATGGTTTACCGGAAGTGAACAGAGAGAAGATAAGATCTTGTCAGTTTCTGGCCAATCCCGGTTGTTTTGCAACTTCCATACAACTGGCATTGCTTCCGCTTGCGGCAGAGCATTTTTTGAATGAGATACATGTGCACGCCATCACCGGTTCCACAGGTGCCGGTCAGGCCCCATCAGGAACAACCCATTTCAGCTGGCGAAACGGTAACGTGTCTGTCTATAAAGCTTTCGGTCATCAGCACCTGGATGAAATGAACGAGACCATGCTGGAAATGATGCCCGGTTTTGACAAACCGTTCAACTTTGTTCCTGTTAGAGGTAATTTTTCCCGTGGAATTCTGGCTTCTGTTTATTTCGATTGTGACGTTGAGGAGGCAAAGGCACAGAAGATTTTTAAAGATTTTTACAGCAGCCATCCTTTTGTGACGATTTCACCCAATCCGGTGGATATCAAACAGGTGGTTAATACCAATAAATGCTTGTTGTACGTAAAGAAATATG
>NZ_JADQBH010000153.1 GCF_016278715.1 Marinilabilia sp.
AACATGGATTCAGGGGTACTGCAGATGCAGGTGAGCATGTTTCCAGCTCAGTGGATGAGAAAACAGGGGTTCCTGTATTTTCGCTGTACGACGGAAATAAAAGTGGTATAGATCAAGAAATTCTGGATGGATTTGATGTTTTGCTGGTAGATATTCAGGACGTCGGTCTCCGGTTTTACACATATTATATCACCATGGTTAAGTTGATGAATGAATGCGCCATGAATGATAAAAAGATGATTGTTCTCGACCGCCCAAACCCTAACGGGCACTATGTGGATGGCCCCATTCTCGATATGAAACATAAATCAGGTGTGGGGTGGCTGCCCATTCCCGTTGTTCATGGAATGACGCTGGGGGAAATTGCCACAATGGTGAATGGTGAAAAATGGCTGCCCGAAGAACGGGAATGCGATTTGGAAGTGGTTGTCTGTGAGAATTATACGCATCAAGCCCTGTATGAATTGCCCGTGGCGCCATCTCCCAACCTACCCAATATGAAGTCCATTTATCTCTATCCCTCTACCTGTTACTTCGAAGCGACTCCGGTTAGCCTCGGTCGGGGTACATCCAAGCCTTTTCTGGTTTACGGGCATCCAAATATGAAAGGATATGAATTTTGTTTTACGCCACGAAGTATGCCCGGTGCAAAACATCCTCCCCAACTGGATAAGAAATGCTTTGGAGTGGATCTTTCAGATTTGCCCGATGAGGAGATTTTCGAAAAAGGAATTGATTTGTCTTATGTGATTGATGCCTATAATAATCTGAATATGGGAAACCATTTCTTTCGTCCTTTCTTCGAAAAGTTGATTGGTGTCGATTATGTACGAAAAATGATCATGCAGGGAAAATCAGCCGAAGAGATAAAAGCGATGTGGGCCGATGATGTTGAAAAGTTTAAACAACAACGCAGACCTTATCTGCTTTATGAAGAATAACAATCCGGGTTAGATTGTTTTAATAATCTCCCTGCGATGAAACGAACATGAATTTTGGAGTGCCATATTCATTGTGAGTTCCATCCGACCAACCACCATATCAAATTTTGTACGGATGAAAAGGCTCATTACTTTTTTTTATTTATTTGTATTCTTCACCGGAGTTCTGTTTTCTGCAAATGACACCATTTGTGTTGATGAGAAAAATGATTCTATCTCTTCAGGTTTTTTTCCATTGGTTCTGCTTAAAAATAATGAGGGAATCGTTCCTTTTTCTGAACTGGAAAAAAGCGAATTTAGCTGTCTGCTCTCAGGCGACATGAAAGTATTTAGCGATCGACTATTGGATTATCAGGAAATGACGGTTGATTCGTTCCCTCTGGATAGTATCCAGGAAAAGCGATTGCTACATGTGCCAAAAGCTTTAAAAAAACTGTTTATTATAGGAATTGATCCAGCCAGGGATGATGAGGAGGTGAAGTGCGCTGTTTCTGAATTTGTGAAAAATCAACTTACTGTGGTTGTCTTTTTCGGCAATACGGAAGAGCTTAAGAACTGGGGTGGTTTAACCAATGCTGATGTTCTTTTGCTGGGTGCGGAGAATGATTCCATTAGTCAGGACCATGCGGCTCAGGCACTCTTTGGAGGTATCGGATTGCACGGTCAACTGGATCGGGAGATTCCCGGCTGGTATTCAGAAGGTCATGGTATCGAAACTCAGGGTGGACTTAGATTTCAATATACAGTTCCTGACTCTTTAGGGTTAAATGGACAGCGATTGAATGATCGGATAGATAGTGTTGTCAATGAGGCTATTGCGCAAAAAGCTTTTCCTGGTTGTCAGATTCTGATGGCTGTTGATGGGAAAGTAATTCACAGAAAATCTTATGGTTATCACACCTATCAAAGGCGTTTGAAAGTACAAAATTCCGACTTATACGATTTGGCCTCGGTCACAAAAATTAGCGGTCCGCTTCCTTTGCTTATGCAACTTAACGGTGCGGGCGCTTTGGAATTAGACAAGCCTTTTGCCAATTATTGGCCTGACTGGGAAAGCCGTCTGTTTCATTGTTCTGATAAAGATACCATTACCCTCAGGCAGATTCTGGCCCATCAGGCCGGGCTGATTCCTTATCTCAATTTTTGGAGGGAAACCAAACGGGATGGGGATTTTAAGCAACGCTTTTATCGCCCCGGGGAATCGGAAAAGTATTCGTTACAGGTGGATGACCATCTGTATTTAAAAGAAAGATTTAAAAAGAAGATGTTTAGAATGATTCGAAAGTCTGAACGTCTGCCTGATGCAAAATATCTCTATTCCGGGCTTTCCTTTTTGGTTTATCCGGAGATGATTTCTGAAATCACGGGACGTGACTATGAGGAGTTGTTATACAATTCGGTTTATTGGCCTTTGGGTGCCCGGCGACTTGTTTATAACCCTTTGTCTCACGGGTTTTCGAGGTTTGAGATACCACCTACCGAAAAGGATATCTTTTATAGAGAGTGTCAGGTTCACGGGCGGGTTCATGATGAGGCGGCAGCTGTTTTGGGGGGCGTAAGTGGCAATGCCGGACTATTTGGCAATGCCAATGATTTAGCAAAACTTATGCAGATGTATGTCAATATGGGGCGTTACGGGGGTGAACAGATTATTCCCCAGAATGTGGTGGAAGAGTTTATTACTGTTCAGTATCCTGAAAATGACAACCGGCGCGGGTTGGGATTTGATAAGCCTTTGCCAGGGAATATATCAAAAAAGGCTAATGATGCTTATCCTGCCAGGGATGTGTCAGAGTCGAGCTTTGGCCACAGTGGTTTTACCGGAACCTTTGTCTGGATGGATCCCGAATATCAAGTTGTGTACATCTTTCTGACGAACCGGGTTTTTCCCACCAGAAACAATACAAAGCTATACGAGCTGAATGTGCGGATAGCTGTTCAACAGATTCTATACGATGAACTGATAGGTAATTTTTAGGAACAGGCGTTGATTGGACTTTTCGAAACTTAAGAATCTTTCTTCATCTCATGAACTCTTCTTTTCAGCAACTGGCTTTAATGGTTTTTTAGATATGGAATATAAAATGATTGTTTCTCAGGATTTTTTGCAACAATTATATGAAATATTGCCGGTGTCAAGGGTGTACACCGATCCTCTTTATACACTTACCAAGGGTACCGACGCCGGGTTTTATCGTTTGATTCCGGAAGTTGTACTGAGAGTGGAAACGGAGGCTGAAATGATAAAGGTATTGAAACTTTGTTCTGCCCGGAATATTTCCGTTACGTTTAAGTCGGGAGGAACCAGTTTAAGTGGTCAGACCATTACCAATTCCGTACTCATAGATACCGGTGAAGGTTTTTCGAATTATAAAATTTCATCAAAAGGTGAGTTTGCCAGTTTTCAAAGCGGCATTACAGGCGGATTGGCCAATGCAAGGCTTGCCCCCTATGGTCGGAAGTTAGGACCCAGTCCCGCTTCCATCAGTTCGGCACGTATAGGAGGGATAGTTTCCAATAATGCCAGTGGATCCAGCTATGGTATTCGCTACAATAGCTATAATACCGTGGAGAGTATGCGCATTGTTTTGGCCGACGGAACGGTTCTTGACACCGGTGATTCTGAATCGCGATTGAGTTTTGCACAAACCCATGCCGGTATGCTTAGCGGACTGGCAGAAATTGGTCAGTTGGCCAGAGAGAATGATACCATCCGGGAAAAGATCAAACATAAATTTGAGTTGAAAAATACTTGCGGGTATGGTGTTAATGCACTGATCGATTTCGAGGACCCCATTGATATTTTTCAGCATTTGATGGTCGGATCTGAGGGAACACTTGGATTTATATCTGAAGTAAGCTTTAAAACAGTCAGTGAGTATGGGCTTAAAGCGACTTCCATGGTTTTTTTCAGAGATATACAGTCCGCTTGTAAAGCTATTATGCCTCTGCGTAATTGCAGCGTGAGTGCGGCTGAACTAATGGATCGCAATGCACTCAGGTCGGTGGAAAACAAGCCGGGGATGCCTGCGGTATTGAAATCCCTCGACGATCAGGTGGTGGCGCTGTTGATCGAAACCTCAGCCGACGAAAAAGAGGTTCTCGAAGCTCAGATGAAAGAGATTGAAAATGCTCTCAGTTCGTTTGATACTGTTTTTCCGGTTGTTTTTACAACTGACAAACTTGAATATACCCGGCTGTGGAGTGTTCGTAAAGGCCTTTTTACCTCTGCTGCGGCATCGCGTCCTAAAGGGACAGCCTGCATCATCGAAGACCTTGCTTTCAGGGCGGAAGTGTTGGGAGATGCCCTGGTAGCGCTGAAAAAAATTATAGAACAATTCCAATATGAGGGGTATGTTATATGGGGACATTTGCTGGATGGCAATATTCACTTTGTAATGATGCCCGACTTTAATGACCCATCAGGAGTGGAAAAGTACCGGCAGTTTATGGAAGCGCTGGTGAAAATGGTTGTGCATGAATTTGACGGTAGCCTGAAGGCGGAACATGGAACCGGACGCAATATGGCACCTTTTGTTCGGGAAGAATGGGGAGATGAGATTTACGAACTGATGAAAAAGGTCAAGACAACCATTGATCCCCTTGGAATCTTGAATCCCGGAGTGATCATTAACGACGATCCGGATGTCTATTTAAAGAATCTGAAACCTCTTCCTGTAGCTCACGATCTTATTGATAATTGTATTGAATGTGGTTTTTGTGAGATCAATTGCCCTTCGCGGGAGCTAACTCTCACTCCTCGCCAGCGAATTGTTGCTTTTAGGGAGATGCACCGCCTGGCCCTTGAAGGGGATGATTTCGACCGGTTGGCAGAACTTAAGAAGAGGTATAACTACGACGGGGAAGCCACCTGTGCCACGGATGGGCTCTGTGAACTGGCTTGTCCCGTGGATATCAATACCGGGAAACTTATTAAGGACCTGAGATTTGAGACCAATTCTGCCACCAGTAACAAAGTAGCTTCCTGGATAGCCCGGCGCATGGATATGACATCCTGGATGGTCCGGCATGTTTTGTCAGTTGTAGGAGGTGTTCATAAAGCTGTTGGAACCCCGGTCATGTCTGGGATTTCCGGATTCTTATTCAGAATTTCAGGTCATCGTATTCCGTTATGGAATCCCAATATGCCTCATGGAGGGCCCTCGGTCCGGGCCTATCAGTCAAATCACAAATCCGCTGAAAAGGATTCCGTTGTTTATTTCCCCACTTGTATCAACCGCACGATGGGGAATTCGGAGGATTACGGAAAAGAGTTAACCGTGGTTGAGAAAACCCGTCAATTACTCGAAAAGGCCGGATTTAATGTGATTTTTCCTGAAGGATTGAAGAATCTTTGCTGTGGAATGGCCTTCGACAGTAAAGGTTTTAAAGAGCAGGGACTGCGCAAAGCCCGGGAACTTGATGCTGCGCTGCTGAAAGCTTCAGAGAATGGGAAATATCCTGTTTACTGCGATATGAGTCCCTGTTTGTTGCGGATGAAAGAAACGTTGTCTTCTTGTCTGGAGCTTTATGAACCGGTAGCATTTATTTTGAAATTTTTTCCGAATCGATTGCACTTTTCCCCGTTGAACCGGAAAATTGCGATTCATACTACTTGTAGTAGTACAAAAATGGGACTGGAGAACAAATTCCTTGAACTTGCCCGGATGTGTGCTACCGAAGTCGTAGTTCCTGATGAGGTAGGATGCTGCGGTTGGGCCGGCGATCGCGGATTCACGCATCCAGAGCTGAATGCCTCTGCGTTGAAACCATTGAAACGCCAACTACCCAATGATGTGACGGGAGGTTATAGTACCAGTCGTACTTGTGAAATTGGATTGTCGCTGCACAGCGGAATTTCCTATAAATCCATTGTCTATTTGGTTGATGAGGCAACATCGGTGAAGCCCGGAAAAAAAGATTAAGAGGTACATCACCCGGATGGGTAGCAGTTTAAATTTGTCCATAAAATGTTATCGTGCTATGACTTTTCAAATTGTGGCCTGTTTGCCTGTGTTTGTAATGGATTAAATATCAATTTTTTGTAATGGTTTAACGGAGTGTTGAAATGAAGTATTTTGTCTTATTTATCGTGTTTTTTCTTTTGATATCAACGAATGTTTTTTCACAGGATTGCGAAAACTTTTTTCCGGCCAGTCATAAGGATCTCAGTTTTATGGGCAGGGTCGATTTTTCGGACGAGCAGGTGGCACGCTACGACTGGCCTGGAGTAACCGTACGTTTCCGTTTTACAGGAGACCAGCTGAAACTGCATTTTACAGGAGGTGAGCGTAATTACTTTGATTTGTTTATTGATGGAAAGTTAATCAATACACTGCATGCAAAGGGAGATACTGTTGCTGTAGTAACAGGAATCAAAGGTAAAGGTCCTCATGAAGCTAAGTTTATTAAACGTACAGAAGGGGAAATGGGAGAAACCCGGTTCTTCGGTTTGGAATTATCCCGGAAAGGAGAGCTGCTACCATGGAAGAAGACTGTTGACCGCCGGATTGAATTCATTGGTAACTCAATTACCTGTGGTTATGGAACCGAATCGGAAAGCAGGCATGATGATTTTGAGCCACAGACCGAAAATGTGGAGAAGTCTTATGCAGCCATCGTTGCAAACACGCTGAATGCCGACTATCACGTTGTTGCACATTCCGGCCTTGGGATCGTTCGTAATTATGGGGCTCCTCAGAAAGTGTCCACCGGACTGGCAACTATGCCTCAACGTTATTCGCGCGTGCTGGATATGGATGATTCCCTTACCTGGGACTTTTCGAAGTGGCAGGCGAATGCTGTTGTTATCAGTCTGGGGAATAATGATTTCTCAACCAAGCCACATCCCGATAAGGTTGTTTTTCAAAGGACTTATGAAGAATTGATTAATCAGGTGCGGATGGCTTACGGGGTGGTTCCCGTTTTTTGTATTGTGGGACCTACCACAGACGAGCCTTGCTTTAGCTACGTGAAGGAGGTTGTGGACAATTACCATGTTCTCTATAAGGATGAAAATGTTTTCTTTATTGGAATTTCCCGTGCGTTGCTTAATGGTGGCAGTGACCTTGGGGCGGATGCTCATCCCTCTTTCAGGGGGCAACAAAAGATTGCCAACACGATTGTTCCGGTTATTTCAACCGTGATGGAGTGGTAATTTGCAAGGGGAAAAAACATGGCTTAAAATTTCATTGGGTTTCCAGTTTTATTTTCTTTAAATTTTACATTTAAAGGCAAGTGGGATGCTGAGCATATCTGGTAATTTTCCTTGTTTTTGCTTTTACATTGTCTTAAATTGCATTTCCGTTATTTGGGCTAAGCAAAATTTCAATTGTTGTTAATAGCTCGCTAAAAAATTAAATGCAGAGGTGTAATGACGCAAAGGTTTTATTATGAGTGAGTTGTGTTTTGTCGGCCTTGGCTTGTAATGAATTAATTATCAAGCGCTTGTACGATATTGGCAGGGTGTTGTGTTGTATTAAATCAAAAAAACAAAAAAACAATAAAATTTCAGCTAACTTTGTAAAGTATTGAACAGAATTTTTTGTTGAACTTTAATCTTGAATTTTTATGAAAATCAAAGGCTTTCTTTTTGCATTGGCTGCCCTGGCTGTGATGTCAGGCTGTAAGGATGATAAGGGCGGGGATAAAATGAGTACGCTTACCCCGGAAGAGCACAAAGCAAATCTGGAGCAAAGCGGGTTGAATGTTGTAGCTCAGATGGAGACAATGAGCGAACTGGACGCTGTTAAGGTAATGCTGGACTTCAACGACCTGATGGAAACTACAGACTATTCAAACGATGGTGTTGCCGGAGTTATTAAACCGATTTTGGCTTTAAACGAAGGAACTTCAGTTGCTTTTGATTTGAAAGCATCAACTATTGATGAATCTTCTCTGAGTCAGTTATTTAACGATGAGGCCGGGGTTTACACCTATAATGCAGAATATGACACATGGGACAAAACTGCGAGTGACGATGAAATCACCTATTATTTTCCAACATCAGGAAGTGTTGAGAATAATGCTACCCTGTCTTTTACCAACTTTGAGTTTATCACTACAGACAATGTGGATATCGCAGAGGTAAGCAATGAGCTTCCTACTTCGTTTGATGTTGAATTGACAGTGGATGAGGTGTCATTGATTACCTTTAAATTCAATGCTACGTATGATGCTGACGGAGTCCCCACATCTGTTTCCGAAAGCTGGACTGTTGAAGAGTATAATCTGACGACCTCTGTATCACGCAGTACTTCAACTATTGAAATTGATCAATCCTTTACTTTTAATGATGCCAATATATTGTCGTCACATTTTTCCAGCGCCGGAAGTTTTTCTTACGGAAACATGAAAGAAGATGGCGAAAGTGGGAATTATTATGAGCAGGATGTTCTGGAGTCCTCGAATGCCTGGATTGCCATTGATAATCTGAAACTCGAAGGCAACGTCAACTGGAAAGGCTTGCTGAATGGACAAGCCTCGTTTGAAGATATTGAAAGCGAAGAACAATATTTCGAAAAAGAGGCTGAGGTGATGAATAATAACATGAGCCTGAAACTGAAATACAACGACAGCAACGAGGTGATTGCCACTGGTGAGGCTTATGTTAAAACTGTTGAAGATTATTATGGAACCGAAAGCTGGAAATTAGATTTTCGTATGAAATTCGCTGACGGGTCATATATGGATGATTCCTATTTTGGAGAAAATGACTTTATGGATCTTATTGAGAGCTTTGAAGATATGATTGAGGATGCTGAAGAGAATTACGAAGTAACCATCGACTAATCCAAACGAAATTCATAATACTTGTAAAAAAGGAAGAGGAGACTGCAACGATGTAGTCTCCTTTCTTTTGTGGTATTGTCAGAAAATCAGAATTATTTGAATCGGAACTTAATCATATTGAATGTTTTTCTTTTGCTGTGGCTGCCGGGGATGACCTTCGTGGAAGGACAAAATGATTGTTTCCGGGGCAGAGTCCTTGACGGGCAAACCGGACAAGGTGTAAGTGATGCTCATGTCTGGGAAAATATTCTGTCTGAGGGTGCCGTAACAGATTCGTCGGGTTACTTCAGGATTTGTTCTCCTGATGATTTTGAACAGGCAGTGCTGACAATCAGCCATGCTTCTTATAAAACCCACAGGGTAGTTGTTAAAGAATTTTCAGAAGAAAATCTTGTTTTCAAGCTTGAAAAGAAAGATCTTCTAAAATCGGAGGTCCAGGTTTTGGGAAGAAGAAAGCCCGTCATCAATAAAGTTTTGCCGGGTCAGAGTCGCATTTCAGGAACAGATATAGCGCGGATGCCCACGTTGCTTGGTGAATCAGATGTGGTACGCACTCTTCAGCAGATGACAGGTGTTCAGTCGGTTAGTGAGGGCATTGGAGGTGTTTATGTGCGTGGGGGAGGGCCGGGACAAAACGGAATTTTCCTGGATGGTATGGAGTTGATGAATCCGGTTCATCTCATGGGTCTGTTCTCCGTGTTTAACCCAATCACCACCAATGAAGTCGATATCTTTAAGGGCCACAATCCTGCATTCTTGAGAGGAGGACTTTCATCCTCCATTTTGGTTTCTTCCTTTGATCCACTTCAGGAAAAGGGCTTTGTGAGCGGTTCCATTGGGAATATTGCTACCAATCTGGCTATTTCTCAGAGAAGTAAAAACGGGAAGATTGGTGTAACGGCCGGGTTTAGACGCAGCTACCTGGAACTCTACAGGGGTATAGCCGGCCTGATGGTTGATGATGAGAAAAACTATTTTGAACGAAGCTTTTATCGCTTTTACGATTTTAACGGAAGGATAGCTTTTCATCCGACCATCAATACCACTTTCTATTTAAGTTGGTATTTGGGCAAGGATGATTTTATGATAGATGATGAGGAGGTTGGGTATGATGCCGGAACCAATTATGGCAACCGAGCCTTTGCTTTGGAATGGAGACATCGCACAGGTGCGAATTCTGTTTTGGCTGCAAAAGCTTCTTATTCCGGAACATGGTCCGATTTCGATGGGGAGGTGATTGACAACGATTTGTTTTTTCAAAGTAGTTACGACAAATATTCGCTTGGGGTGGTAATAACCAGTGAGCAATTTGTTCATTTGCTCCGGGCAGGCATGGATGTTTCGTGGTATCAAACCATGCCTCAGAATATGGAAATGATTTTGATGAGCGAAACCACCAGGATAAAAGATGAGTTTAGGAATGCCGATGTGAGCGCTTTTATTGAAGATACCTGGGATGTAACGTCACAGATTAGCCTTAGTGCCGGTTTTCGGGGTTTCTATTATTTCAATCTTGGCCCTTACCAGTACGAGGATGCCGGATATCCGGTGGAAGCATCTTCCGGTGAGATTATCGACGGTAATTTTTATGGAGCACCTTCAGTCTCGTTGTTGGTTCGTTCTCCGGGAAGAGGCGAGTATCGACTGGCCTGGTCGCGGAATGTCCAGATGTTGCACCTGGCAGCATTGAGCACCATGCCTTTGCCCAACGATATATGGATGATGTCATCACCACAGTTGTCTCCTCAGACCGGTCATCTATGGTCGCTGGAATATTCCCGGCACTTTCCTGATTTCGAGCTATCATCGGGTGTGTTTGCCCGATTGCTAAAAAATCAGTTGGTTTTTAATGTAAATACTGAAGATGAAGAGATGAATTTTGAAGACCATTTTTATCATGGAAAGGGGAGGTCTTATGGTTTGGAGTTGTCGGCCCGGAAAAATAAGGGACGGCTGCAGGGGAGTGTGAATTATACATTGTCGCGGTCGGAACGCTCTTTTCCTGATATCTTTGAAGGGGAATGGTTTCCTGATAAGTTTGACCGGACACATGACTTGTCGTTACTGGCATCCTTTAAGCTCAATGATACCTGGACGTTTAATGCCAACTGGATTTATGCCACCGGAAACAATACGACACTTCCTGCAGGTCGTATGTGGTTGATGGGAACTGTAATGAACGATTACGACGGATATAATAACTTCAGATTACCCGCTTATCACAGACTGGATATTTCTGCTGGTCTGAGGCTTTCCAGTGAGTTCTTTCGGGAGTCTGTACTTGATTTTTCCATCATTAATGTTTACAATCGTGCCAATCCATATTTTGTCTTTTACAGGGTTTATCAGGGCGAAAGTAATTACGATATTGATATCAGAGCGGCCCAGGTTTCATTGTTCCCGGTCATGCCTTCGGTTAGTTGGAAATTTAAATTCTAAGGAATGAGGTTTGTTATTTATTTAGGTGTTTTGTTTGTTGTTTTGGGTTGCACCAAGGAGGTGGATTTGGAACAACCTGCTTACGAGCCTCAAATTGTGGTAGATGGATATATCGAAACCGGAAAAGCAGCAAATGTGTTTCTTATCATGAGTTCTCCTTATTTGACTCATTATGACTCCGTTTCCATTCGAAATACATTCCTTAATTATGCAAAAATTACTATTTCCTCATCCGAAGGGGAGGAAGAGGTGTTGACCTTGTATCGGGAGAATCGTTTCTTCCCGCCTTTTGTGTATAAAAGTGTGTCTGTTCGTGGGCAGACTGGGGTGGAGTATCAATTAAACGTTGAAGTCGGTGGTAGAACTTTAAGTGCGACCACAAGCATTCCCAGGCCTCCTGTTGTTGTTGATGCTTTTTTTGATGAGGTTACCGACACAACCGGGAATCTGAAGATCGGTGTTGAACCCCCGCAACAAAGTGAAATCCATTTGTTTACTCAGGTTCGAAGCCGGTTGGCAAAAGAATTGTTTCACCCTTCTTATGATCCTTTGACTGCTTTAAATTCTTCCGATCAAAATCCTACGATCATCCGAATTCTCCGGTCAACGGAGTTCGGATTGTACTTTGTGGATGCAGAACAACAGTTTTATAATGATTATGGCCGATATGAATATGACTTGCGCGATACCGTTGATGTAATTGTGGGGAGTGTTGACTCTGTTTCGTACCGGGTTTTAAACACTCTTTTTAGGGATAGAACAAGCCAGGAGAACCCGTTTGCATTCAATGGCAATCGTATTGAAACTAATATAGAGGGTGGCATAGGACGCTGGACGGGTATCGGAATAAGCGGAGTGACAACCGTTATTTCGGATGATTGACCCGTAAATACCACCTGTGGTTTCTGTGTAAAAACCTTATTTTTATATATTTTTGCGCATCTGATAAGAAAAACTGTTGATATGGCCAAAAAAGCCAAAGATTCTGAAAATAATTCCTACAATCGCGATAAGGCCTTTAAGCGCAAGCATAAAGCTGTTTTTTTATTGAACGATAAAGAGCAGGAGGCCTTTGAAGTCTATTGCAAAAGGTACAAGGTGAAGAACAAAGCCCGTTTTATGCGCGAGTCGGTGATGCGGGTGGTTATGGATCAGTTTATGGATGATTACCCCACCCTTTTCGAAAAGAAAGATCTTGACCGTTTGAGGGTCGAAGACCGGGGCAATGAGGAATAGGGGTTAAGCAACTTTATTCTGCTCCTCCCAAATTATTCTTCTTACCTACACTCAAAGCTCACCCTATTCTATTGGATTCCCAGTGCATCCTTCAGGTCTTCACTCCAGATGGCAATGCGGCCGTCGGTTAAATCGGGCTCGTTGTCTTCATCCAAAGGTAATCCCACAAACATTTCGTCCCGAAATGCTTTTGACTCGCTGAAATCGTAATCATCTCCCGGCCATTGACCGATAAAAGCAGGATTCTTTTCTTCCAATAACTCATAAAGCTTGCCCATGCCATCGCAAAAAGTATCCGGATAGGTTTGCTGGTCGCCCAGACCAAAAAGAGCGATGGTTTTGTTTGACAAATCGAGGGTCAGGAATTTTTCAACAAATGTTTCGAAGTCGTCTTGAATTTGTCCAACACCCCAGGTGGAGGTTCCCATGATAAAAAAATCATAGTTTTTTAATTGATCTATCTTCGCAGTTTCAGCTGCGATGAGGTCCGCATCAGGGAATGCCGCATGAACTTTTTCGGCTACAAAGCGGGTGTTTCCTACTGATGATCCGAATATGATGGCTGTTTTTGGCATACGTCAGAAGATATTGTGGTTCGTTTTTATCCGGTACTGAGTGGGGTTTCTGAACTATTGTTAATAAGTCAACTTTTGGCACTCACACACCGGGAATGTTTTCCCCAAATAAACACATTCCGCTGCTAAAGGTTCATGGCTTTATACGAATCATCATTAGTCCGTCACGAATGGGCAATATTACTTGTTCTACCCGTGGGTCTTCTTTTACTGTTTTGTTGAAGTTCAGAATGCCTTTGGTGTAGTCATCATGCGATTCGGTTGGTTCTACAACTTTCCCGTTCCACAGGATATTGTCGGCAAGGATGTATCCTCCGGGTTTCATTTTGGGTATTACGGCTTTATAATAGGCCGGATATTCACGTTTGTCGCCATCCATGAAAACGAGGTCGAATGTTTTGTCGATAGATTGAATGACTTTCAGTGCATCCCCGATATGCAGGGTGATTTTGTCTTTCAGTCCGGCTTTTTGAAACCAGAAGCGAATAAAACTTTCCAGTTCGTCGTCACGCTCAATGGTGTCAATATGTGCTTTTTGCTCCAGTCCCCGGGCCATGCATATCGCCGAATAGCCGGTGAATGTGCCTATCTCCAGTACTGCCGATGGTTGAATCATCCGGCAGAGCATGGTGAGCAACTGTCCCTGTACTGGGCCGGAAACCATTCGGGGCCTGAGTAGCTTCAGGTGAGTTTGCCTGCGCAGGTCATGCAATATTTCGTCTTCCGGAGAAGTGTGCTCTTCGATGTAATTATCCAGATCGATGTTTTGGTTGCCTGTATGGTTTTTATGATTGCTCATAGATGAGGTAGGATAGTTGTTTTTCGTCAAATATCTCGTTGGCAATCTCCAGTAGGTCTATTGCCGTTAGGCTGTCAATTTTTTTATAGATGTCGTTTAGCGAATCGACTTTGTTGTATAGCAGAAAACTCTTGCCGATGTTAAGCATCAGATTTTCCTTGTTCTCTGAGGAAATGGTGATCTGACCTTTTAGCTGACGTCGTGCTTTGTGAAGTTGCATCTGGCCCAGTTTGTTTGTTCTGAGTCTGGCCAGTTCCTTGCGCGCTATCCGAAGGCTTCGGTCAATGTTTTGACTGTCGGTGCCATAATATATGCTGAAAACGCCGGTTCCGTAATAGGGTGAATAGATGGATTCGATGTTGTAGGCAATGCCGTTTTTTTCTCTCAGCGCCATATTCAGACGGCTGTTCATTCCGGGACCGCCAAGCAGATTGTTGAGTAGTGAAAGACCCAGTCTCTTCGGGTTTTCCAGGTCGTAGGCAATGTTACCGATGGAAATATGACTTTGGAAAGTGTCCAGTTCTTTTCTAAGCTCGGAAGGTTTGTAGGTTGGAGGTGCCGGGCGTTTTTGAGTCCTGAAACTGGATTGCTCTGCTCCAAAATATTTGTTGGCAGTTTTCAGAAAACGACCGGGCTCCATGTCTCCAACCATGCAGAGAACCATCTGGTCGGTGTGGTAGTTATTGGCAATAAATTTCAATATGTCCTCACGGGCAAAATTCTTAATGGATTCAGCGGTCCCCAGAATATTATGCCCCATGGGACCGTCATCGAATACCAGTTCCTCAAAATCGTCGATGATCAACTCAGCCGGATTGTCCTTGTACGAATTGATTTCATCAATAATTACCTCTTTTTCTTTATTGATCTCTTTTTCGGGAAAGACCGAATGAAAGGTGATGTCGTGAAGAAGTTCTATAGCTCTGTCAAAGTCCTGAATCAGAAAGGAAGAGTAAATAGCCGTTTCTTCTTTGGATGTATAAGCATTCAGCTCGCCACCCACATCGTCCAGCCTGCTCAGGATGTGCCAGGTTTTTCTTTTCTGGGTGCCCTTGAATATCACGTGTTCAATAAAATGGGCCATCCCGTGTTCCGTTTCATCTTCGTCTCTGGAGCCCGTGTTGATGATGAGGCCGCAATGACCAACGGGTGATGCAATTCGATGATGAATCAGCCGGATGCCGTTGGGAAGTGTATGTGTAAATAATTCCATGTTCAGGTTTTGTGTGGTTCGTAAAAAAATCCGGATGGTTTTATAAAACCATGGAGGCAATTGAAATTGTTTGGTAACGAACCATCATTTTGTTTGTGTTTTTGAAAAAAAATTTGACCGCAAAAATAACTAAACATCAGGGATTATCATCTTAAAAATCTGAAAAGGGATAATTTATTTCTGTTATTAGGTTTTGTCAAAACAAATCTTTCAGTATATTTGCAACCGCTTTTGAAAGGGTACCATAGCTCAGTCGGTAGAGCAACGGACTGAAAATCCGTGTGTCCCTG
>NZ_JADQBH010000043.1 GCF_016278715.1 Marinilabilia sp.
TATTCCGCCGGGATGGTCATGGTAAGTTTACCTCCGGTTGAGGTTGCAGATGCAATTTCAGCACCTTCGTAGTAAGCTTTGTAAAGAAAACCGTTTTCTGTGCTGTTAATGACAAATTCACCGTCGCGTCCCGGGTCAACGATTCCGGGAGTTATGGTGAGTCCTGTGGAAGGCATCACCACTGCAGAGATGGCGAAAGGGTCGGATTCCCACTGGCAACCATCTTTGTTCACCCAAAGCGTGTAGTCGTTGCCGTTGTCTGCAAGGGCAGCTTCCTTAAAAAATGTTCCGGTGTTCTGCGATTCGATGTCGGTTCCGTCTCTTCGCCACTGGTAAATAGCATTCACTTCGTCGGCAACCAGGGATATTGTTTCTCCCACACAAACATTTTGGTCACCCGTGAAGTTGGTGTTTGGAGAGTAGGTTACATTAAAATCCCGGGTTGAGGTACAGGTGATGTCGTGTTCTTCGATGTATTTTTCGATGGAGAGTGACCATTCGCCATAATTAACATTGCCGGATGTTTGTTCAACGGTACGGTCTGTCGATACTATGCTGTTGTCGAAACTCCAGGAATAACTGTCAGCCCCAAATTCTTCGGCAATAAGCTGAAGCGGATCGTTCACGCAAAGAGAAGTGTCGCCCGAGAACTGCAGGCTGGGAGCAATGGTTACGGCAAACTCTTCGATGGTCTGACTGAGGCCGTCTTCCACCATCAGGTAAATGATGGCGTGTCCCGATTCGTAAGGCACAGGCTTGATGGTAACCGTGCGGTTGCTTCCGGTTCCCTCTATTTCGATTCCGCTGTGAGGCACCACAGACGGATTGGCCGAGAAACCGGTGATGGTAAGTTCATCGGGGGCGGTGTCGTCGTCGCCTACGGTAAAGTTTAGGGGCTGGGTTTCGCTATTGGTACAGAGTACCTGGTCCTCAATTTCTGTAATGGTAGGGGCAGAGTTGATGATGCAGTAAACGGCTTCCTGATTGTTGCTCCAAAGTGTGCCATCATAGGCTTCCCAGGTAAAAGGTGTTTTTCCAATCCAATCGGTGGGGGGTGTATAGGTGAGGTTGGTAAGGTTATTTCGTGATACAGTAAGGGGTAAAGAGATGGAGGTTCCATCGTAACGGAGCTCTCCGATTTCCGGCAGTGAGGTGATTCTGATGGATTGGAACTGTGTACCTGCAGGATGCGAAAATTTGGGGTCAAAATCTGCTGATTCAAATACGAGGTCATTGTTTTTTGGGCCCTCTTTGTAAACGTCGCCCACCCAGGGAGCTTCTCCGTTGAGGCATTTGGTGTCACTTTGTGCCACCTCAAAAACGATGTCGTTGTACCCCAAATCAATGGCGTTGAACCAGGTGTTGAGGGTATTTACCTCACCGTTATGAGGAACGTTTTGCCTGTCATCTCCATCGTAAATCCAGGTTCTTGGAGTGTTTTGACCTATTTTGAGTTGTTTTTGGCTGGTTGCATCCATCCTGCCAAGCCCTTCAACGTCTCCCCATGTTGTAATCTGACTATCATCCCAGTAAATGGTGGTGTTTAGACGGTTGAATGGACGGATGGATGAGGTAGTGATACCATCCATTTGTTCCACATCATACATGGGGAAATGGGCAGGTCCCCGTCCGAAGAAAGTTGCTGATGCAGAGTATTCTCCATCTGCTACTTCTGCTCCACCATCGGTTTTGAAATCCCAGAGTACATAGTTGAGACCTTTTTTTAGCTCCCGGTAGATTACCCGGTCGCTGCCTTCTGCCGAATACTCTCCGTCTTTATCCAGGTCGAGCATGATGGCGGTGTAGCCGTCGATGTTAGTTTCAATGCTAAAGAAGGTGATGTCTTCGTGCGGGCAGGCATCGTTGTTTTTCTCCAAAAGCAATGTGCCTCTGTCAATATCGTTGTATGCAGGGTACCGATTATACTGGTAATCCATATAAAGCTGGTCCTCAGCTTTTACCTGTACCGTGGGAGGCGCCAGTCGGGTGTTGGGCCACACGCTGCGGTCGGGGTCGTTCAGAAAAACTTTATACTCGGCGAGATTCTCTCCACTTACCTGGTCACCCTCCATACTTTGTACTCTCTTGATGTAGTTTTCCTCCGAATAGGGAGTGATGCCAAATTTGTTGGCCACAAAAACGAAGGAATAGGGATACATCCGGAAGTTGACCTTGTTGATGAATTCATCCGAAGTGAAGACGTAAAAGTTGGCGTTTACAGGGTATTGATTAAAACTGGTATTGGTAAGCTGCCAGCCGTAAGACCACAATCGACCGGCCGATTTGTTGGGTTCACCGGGATTGGTTATGATGTTGTTTTCGCTGTTGGTGACGGTTACATCGAAGTATTCGAGGGCGAAACGGTTTCTTTGCCAGTCATGAGTTTGAAATTCAATATAGTAGTTTCCTGTTTTGTTCGCCGTAAACGAGAGAGGTTCGTAACCATTACTTATTTCAGTGCCATTTAGCATTGTTCCGTTTGGCCCATTAATTGCTTCAGCGTAACTATCAATGAAGCCTGTTTGATATTGTCTTGGGAACCATGAATGAACGAAAGCGTTATCACCATCCGGATCTGTAATTCTAAATGACACTTTAGTTGGATCAGTAAGTACATTTCCTCCATAATTGTCATAAACCATCTTCATCCCGAAAAACATCTTTTCACCTGCATTGAGGTAAATGTTGATGCGTTCGTATTCATTGGCATTGAATAGTCCGAAATTATTGCCATCAAAAGCATTAAATTCAATAAAAAGCCGGTCATTGGAATTTGGCATCAACTGCTTGGTGCCTTCCTGGGCAAAGGTCGCGGTAAATGTTGTCAGGAAAATGATTAGGAGTAGAAGTTTTTTCATAGTATGTGGTCTTTAGGGTATGGTGTCAAATTAGGGGTTATGCTACCGAGGATAATTTTCTATTGCGGGAAAAAAATTTCATTTTCAGCGGAGGAAAAAATGAGATTGTTTCATCGCAAGTGAAGCGAAGCAATCTTTTCTTAAAAAAATAAGTCTCAATGTTTAATAAGGAGAATCGTTGAAAAACGTGAAGTCTCTCAGTTGTTTGAAGTTTTTGGGCCCTTTTCATAATATTGTCGTTTTAATAAAAACTCTTCAGAGTATGACAATTCAATGCACTTACCGGTAAAATACCGGAGTACGCATTTATGGCCCTTAAAAATTATAAAGTCAAAAAAGTGAAACCGAAGTAATAACTGTCTGAAAGGTTCGGTTTTTCCGAAGTCCGGTCACTCATATCATTTGAACGTCAAAGATAAAAAATATGTTACCGGGTTTTAGGTGTAATGTGTCTGGCTTTCAGAAAAATATGGCGAATGTCTCGTTCTTGTGGATAAGCGGAACAATGGAGAGGATGAAAGTGATATGGTTTATCGTGTCGGCTTATCACACATGTGGGTACCAATTTAAAGTTTGTTCATTTTGAAAAGATATGTTTAATCACAAAAGCCATACGACACCTTCAGCGTCGGTATCTTATATTTTGCGGACTACTATAAACATACGAGCCCTTCAGGCTCCGATTCTATCAAATATAAAAGCATGGTTCTGAAGTGAGTTAAGTGTTTGTAAGTGTGGCTATTACATGGGGGGGGTCACCGACAAAGGCTCATTCCAAATGTGGGTGTCTATTTTAAATTTTGTTCATTTTGAAAAGAAATATCTAATCACTAAAGCATACGACACTTTCAGCGTTGGTATCTTATACTTTGCGGGCTACTATAAACATAAGAGCCCTTCAGGCTCCGATTCGTTCAATTATAGAAGTGTGATCTTCGATGGGTTTCTTATTGCCAATGGATTTGCTTAGATTCTATCAATTATAGAAGTATGACCCCGAAGTGGGTCAAATGTTTATAGATGTTAAAATGTTTACATGAAAATTGACCCCCAGTGCGGGTCGTACCAGTTATATGTATTTGTTTGTTTTTCTCATGTTTTTTCCATTATTATCTTTTTTAAGTATCACGGATTCCAGAGGTCAATCATCCATCTTTCAGAAACTTTGTTTTCAATTAGGAAAGCAGAAAGGTTAAACCAGTTTTTGCATTGAAAAAGGATTTGAGAGTCAGATGAGATGACAATTCCGTCGGCTTGTGCAATTTTGCTGTCGGTCTGGTCTTCAAGTGAGGTGCTCCACCTAATGCCCGCTTTTCGACCGATTTCAGCGACCAGATTTGCAAGCCTGCCACTGTTGCTTACCGGTCTGTCGAAAATCCAAAAAACCTGAGACGGTTGATAAATCTTAAAAAAGTCAGCCACCAATTCAATGGCCTGGGGTGTTTCATTGATTTTTCGATAGGATCCATGCAGCCCGGAGATATCACGGATTAGCGAGTCTCTGCCTTTGAATAACGGGGCTCCGCTAAGGGCAGATTCCAGAATAATCAGCAGGTTGAAACCATCAATAATAACAATTTGGTTCTTGATGGAGTCGGGCTGTTTAATTTCTTTTTGTCTGATTGGTTCAGCCAGACTGTGCGGTTGATTACATCGGTCAAGGGCTTTTCTTTGTCTTTCCTGTAGTTTAAATTTATCGCCCACCAACTTAAGAGAAGCTTTGGCAGAATAGTCCTTGTCCAGTAACCAGCAGTAATCTTTTGCAGCGTTTTTCAGGATAATAACCTGTTCCGAAGAAAAAAGGTGGTGGTCTTTTGGTCCTGGTCCCCGGTGTTTTCGTTTGTCGTGAGACATGAGAAAAATGCGTTGAATTTGATACAACAGTTCGTTAAAAAAAGTCTAAACGCAAAGGCGCAAAGTTTTTATTATCAGAGAATTGTGATAAATGTTGCGCATTGTGCAAATTGCTCACTAACAGGCATTTAATCCCGAAGCTTCGGGATAACGGAGTATTGTGATACAATTTAGCATAAAATAGTGGATTTATTATACGATTGATTTATGTTATTGGAGATGAGGAATTATTGAATGGTGATAACCTTTTATGTAGTGATTAATGTTGATGGACATATAGTTCGTCTTTGACCAACTCTTCCCCGTTTGCATTGTAAGAAAGTGTCAGAAAGTTAAAAAGTTGTGCCAAGAAGTGCATTGCTGGCGAGTTTTTAAGTTGTTATTTTTGGAAATTAACTATTGTCTTTTAAGAGAAAATTATTATTGAAAAAAGACAAATGTGATTAAAGTTTGTCTAGAAGTTTTTTTGACCAGTCCGTTTTACTGTCGGCGTGTTGATTTTTTATTAAGGTATTTCAAAAGAGCAGGAGGCTTTCTGTGCTGTTTCCGCTGAAAAGGTGATTCCAGGTTCGCAATAAAGAAAGTGAAAGACTTGTAGGGCTTAGGTTGTTGAGGTTGCTCTTATGAATACCTTTTTATTAATTTTAAAGGATATCTGATTTATATTCTTATTTTTAATCTGATTTTCGATTTAAATTCTATTTTGATATGCATTACCACCGTAAATTAGATATCATACTTATCTCCTTTACACTTCTTTTTTTTTCCTTATTTTTTTCCTCGTGTCAATCATCGGTGGAGACCAATAAAATTGATCGCTTTGCCCTGGTTAATCGTCACAACATTGTGGTTGAAGAGTTTGACCTGATGACACCATTGTCGGTTGGCAACGGTAATTTTGCTTTTACCGCCGATATTACAGGGCTTCAGACTTTTTATCAGGAATATGAGAATGGAATTCCTTTGGGAACCATGTCCAACTGGGGGTGGCATACCATCCCTAACAAAAAATATGCTGGAACAGATTTTCCCCATCATATACAATCTTTACCTCATTTCAGGAGTATTGCCAATGCTCCCGAGTATCAAAGAAAAGAGACTTATAGTTATCATGAAGTAGAGGGACGGGAGGTTCCTTACGAGGACCAGATTGAGTCGTCGCCCCGCGCTATGGAAGCGGCAGATTATTTTCGTTCCAATCCTCATCGTCTTCACCTGGGCATTATTCGCTTGAAAATATTTAAGTCCAATGGTGAAGAAATTCTGATTGATGATGTGAAAGGCCCGAAACAGCAGCTCAATTTATGGCGGGGCGGGATTCGCAGTGAGTTTGAAATAGAAGGGCAATCTGTCACCGTCAGACTTTTTGTTCATCAGGAAAAAGATTTAATCTCAGCCAAAATAGAATCTCCGCTGATAGAGTCTCAACAGCTATCTGTTGAATGGCTTTTCCCTTACGGGGCGCCGGTTCATACAGGTCCCGGGTATGATTTAAGTAAGCCTGATAAGCATAATTCATTGTTGCAGGCCAACGAGGACGGACATGCTACAATCAGGCGTATTCTCGATAAAGATGAATACTTTGCCGATATCAACTGGAAAGGAAAGGCCCTCTTTGAGCAAACTGCTGCGCACCGCTTTCTGTTGACGCCGAAACCAGGCCAGTCGGCATTGGAATTTAGCTGCTTATTTTCAGCGTCTGAAGAGGATGTCGATATTCCGGGGTTTGCAGAAACAGAAAAAAATAATGAAAAAGAATGGAAGAAATTCTGGACATCAGGCGGAGCTGTTGATTTTTCAGAATGTACCGATCCCAGAGCGGAGGAATTGGAGCGACGTACCGTCTTGTCTCAATATCTGACAAAGATAAACGGTTCAGGGAATCTTCCGCCACAGGAAACGGGCCTTGTCTTTAATAGTTGGTTTGGAAAGTTTCATCTGGAAATGATTTGGTGGCATAGTGCTCACTACTACAACTGGCAAAGGTCTGATTATGTTGAAGGTCAACTGGGGTTTTACAGTGATATTTACCGGACTGCCGTTGATTTTACCAGATTACAGGGGTACAAAGGGGTGCGATGGCCCAAGATGACAGGGCCTGATGGGTTAAACAGCCCTTCCTCCATCGGTTCTTACCTGATTTGGCAGCAACCACATTTGATTTATCTTGCCGAACAGCAGTATCAGGCCAAATCCAACTGAAGAGACACTTAATAAATATGATTATCTGGTCTTTGCTACTGCTGATTTCATGGCCGACTTTGCCGTTTATGATGAGGTTTCAGATACTTACCACCTTGAACCTCCGTTGATTCCGGCTCAGGAACATTGGGATCGTGAAACCACAGAAAATCCTCCTTTCGAGTTGGCCTACTGGCATTGGGGCTTGTCGATAGCCCAAAAATGGAAGGAACGCTTACAGGAGGGGCCCGATGAAAAGTGGGAAGAAGTTCGGACTAAAATAAAAGCTCCGGTATCAATGGATAGTGTGTATCTGGGAATTGGAAATGCGCCTGATTCATATTCAGATCCGGAGAATATGCGGGATCATCCAATGGCATTGGGAACATACGGAATGCTGCCTCTTTGGGAAAAGGTGGATACTGCAATTATGCGGAATACCCTGGATTTAATAATGAAGAACTGGAATTGGGAACATACCTGGGGATGGGATTATTCAATGGTGGCCATGTGCGCTACAAGACTGAATGAGCCCGAGATAGCTCTTGAAGCTCTGTTAATGGATGTTCAAAAAAACACTTATCTGAACAACGGACACAATTATCAGGATGATCGTTTGAAAATTTACCTTCCCGGAAACGGAGGTTTTCTAAAAACCATTGCTTTGATGTGTGCCGGATGGGAAGGATGTGAAATAAAGAACCCGGGATTTCCCAGTGATGGAACATGGGATGTAAAATGGGAGAATCTGAATCCTGACTTTTAGATTTTGGAAATTGTAGAAAATAAATTTAATACCAATGAAAAAATATCTTGTAATTTTTACAGTCTTGCTGTTGGCTTACTCCTGCCAACCGCCCAGGCATGGTCAAACCTTCTTAAATGAGGATGGGAACCTGTCAATTCAACTTGAGTTCGAAAACCTTTCAAATCCTCTCATTATTTCAGGTGATCAGGGGGCTTTTTATTTCGAAACAAAAAATGGACGGAACTGGATTAACGAACTTCCAGACCAGCAAACCTGGACGGATTCTTCCTATTTGGCAAAATGGAATCTTGAGGAGGCTGAAGTTCAACTGTTGGTCGAAGTCAACGCTGATTCTTACCATCTTTCTATGAACTCGGATGCTGAAGAGGACATTTTGAAGTGGGGCCTGGGCCTAAATGCTTCTGATGATGAGTATTTTACCGGGCTGTTTGAACGAACCGTGGATGGAAATCAGACCGAATCGTGGAAAGAAGGAATTCAGACAGCCATGAATTTAAGGGGCGAGGCCGTGGATATGCTCATCAAGCCAACACTTTCATTGTACACTCCTTTTTACCTTTCATCCAACAATTATGGGATGTTGGTGGAAGGAACCTGGCCGGGACACTATGATTTTTGTAAAACAACTCCCAATCTGGTCAGTATAGAATTTGAAGGGCCCTCATTTTCAGCCACCTTTTATACGGCAGATAATCCGGCCGCTATTGTTCAGCAACATTCTTTGAATGCCGGGCCGGTATTGGTTCCGCCTAAATGGGTTTTTGAGCCCTGGCGATGGCGCGACAATCATGTGCATGAAGAACAGTATTACGATGGTACTTCGGTTAGCTCTCCTTACAACAGTCAGTTGGTTGAGGATATTCTGATGATGGAGGCTTATGATATTCCTTGTGGTGTTTATTGGGTCGATCGCCCCTGGGCCAAAGGGGTGTATGGATATGCTGATTTTGAATGGGACCCTGAACGTTTTCCCAATGCCGAAGGGATGATTGACTGGCTCGGGGAGAGGGATGTCAAATTTATGCTGTGGATTGCTCCCTGGGTGGTAGGTGATATGCAAAAGGTAGCCAATGAAAGGGGATATTCTATTCCAATTAAAGGGCCTGCAGGGGGTATCGACCCCGACACGGCAGCACTGATTGATTTTACCAATCCTGAAGCCTGTAAATGGTGGCAGGAGAATGGTATTGAAAAGCTCCTAAAACAGGGTGTTGCCGGGTTTAAACTTGACCGTTCGGAGGAGTTGGTTCCTGAAACGCGTGATGTTTATTTTGCTGATGGAAGAACTGCCCGTGAGGTTCGGAATGATTATCCTGTCTTATATGCCAAAACAGTAAACGAGAGTGCGCAGAAAATCCATGGTAATGATTTTGCTTTGCTTACTCGTGCCGGATATACCGGGAGTTCACAATATACCTCTTTTTGGGGTGGAGACATTGGTTCACCACAGGAAGGACTGAGAGCTGCCATCATTGCTCTTTTGCGGAGTTCAGTGATTGGCTTCCCTGTGTGGGGTTCCGATATCGGTGGGTACTGGCAGGGGGAGCTCGATCGTGAAGTTTTTGCCCGCTGGTTGGCATTTGGTGCTTTCAATCCCATAATGGAGGTTGGTCCCACTGAGGATGTGGCTCCCTGGAATATGAATTCCGAGCCCGGATATGATGAGGAGTTAATTGCCATTTGGAGACTTTATGCAAAAATTCACTCCCAATTGGCCGATTACAGCTATAACCTTGCTTTAGAGGCCAATGAAACAGGAATGCCTATGGCCAGGCCGTTGTTTTTACAATTTCCTGAGCAACAGGAGGCCTGGGACGATTGGCAAACGTTTATGTATGGTGATGATATCCTTGTTTCTGCCCTTTGGGAAAAAGGAAAGACTTCTCATCGCTTGTTTCTTCCCGAAGGGGTGAAATGGGTGGACGTGTGGAGTGTTGATAAAGAGGTATATGAAGGTGGCCGGTGGATTGAGGTGGAAACGCCATTGCATAAGATTCCGATCTTTACAAGAGAGGGGGCTGATGTGAACCTTGGAGACATTCAGCAGCTCTACAATGAATCTTTGGCAATTGCAAAAGAAAAGCCCGATTTGTCTGCGTTGGAGAAAAATGCGTTTTAAGTCCTCAGTTTGGTCTTTATTAGCATTTATTACATTTCCGGAAATTGAGTTCTCTGATAATTTCGAAGTTCGAAATTGAAATGAGGAGTGGCATTTTCCGGAAATATTTGTTTACTCCGGTAACCAGTAGCTTGTGGCAGCCCAAATGATGAAATAACTAATACAAAGACAAATTCTACGAAGGTTCCTCTTCTTTATGTTTGCTGGGCGGATACCCAAATAAGTTTTTAAACTGTTTGCTGAAATATTTCACATCGTTAAAACCGATTTTGAAAGATACTTCAGAAACGTTGTAACCCTTCGTTAAAAGCTGGGCGGCAATTTTGAGTTTAATCTGACGTACAAATTCCACCGGACTCATACCTGTGAGGCCTTTAACCTTGTTGTAGAACACTGTGCGGCTGACACATAGTTGTTCGGCCAATTCTTCAATGGAGAATTCGTTCGAGTAGTTGTCCTGGATGAAGGAGACAAGATTTTGAAGGAATTCTTCATCCTTGCTGGTTACTTTCAGCGTTTCCGGGTCAATGGTCTTGTTGTCTCTGAATTTTGCAATGATTCGCTTGCGCTGTTCTATGAGATTTAGTGCAACAGTTTTTAGTAGTTTGGTATTAAAAGGCTTGGGAAGATAGGCATCGGCACCACACTGCAGTCCCGTTATCTGATCTTCAATATCTGTTTTTGCAGTGAGCATAATAACAGGTACATGACTGGTGGCAAAGTCCTTTTTTAAGTGCTCGGTTAGTTCCATACCATCCATTCCCGGCATCATAACATCTGTAACAATGAGATCGGGATGTATCTTCTCAAGGAGCTTCAGGGCTTCTTCTCCACTAAGCGCCTTGAAAGTGTTAAAATTGGTCGTTAAGGCCTGGCAGATGTATTCCAGTATTTCAGGGTTATCTTCAATAATAAGTGCGACAGGTTTATTGGCCGATGAATCTTCTTCGCGTGAGAGTTGGCCGTTTTCCTGTGGATCAAAAGTATCCTCGGTAACGGGGTGGTAGTGAGGCGTATCTTCTTCAAGAAAATCTACGTCAGTTCTATCTGCAAGATGGTGTTTGCCAATGGGAAGGGTAATGTTAAAAGTGCTGCCGCTGCCTTCTCTGGAATCGACCGACAGTTGCCCCCCGTGCAAACGGGTTATTTCATAGGCAAGTGAGAGACCAATTCCGGTTCCCGACATTTCCTGATCACTGAGAATTGTATAGCGGGAAAAAATATCCTGAAGGCTTTTTTCCGGAATGCCTTTGCCTTCATCCGTAATGGAAATGGTTAGTTCTTTGTGGTTGGAGTGTTGAATGCTAAAGGTGACCTTCTTCCCGTGCGGGGTGAATTTTATTGCATTGCTTAGAATATTGTAAAGCACTACATCCATTTGTGTTGCATCAGCCCATATATCAGTGTCTTCCTGATCCGTATGAAATGTGAACTTCAGGCTTTTGTGATGTGCCATCGGGACAAAACTGTCAAAAACTTCACGTGAGAACTGTACGATATTAAACCGGCTCACTTTCAGTCGCATTTTATTGTTTTGGATTTTTCTGAAGTCCAGGAGCTGATTGATCAGGTGGAGCATCCGTTTCCCGTTTTTATGAACAATCCGGAGCTCATTGTATATTTCAGGAGATATCTCACGTGTTTTGCTTTTTATATCTTCCAGAGGACCGAGGATCAGGGTCAGTGGTGTCCGGATTTCGTGCGATATATTGGTGAAGAATTTGAGTTTGAGCTCATTAATTCTTTTTTCGATGGTGAGTTCGTTACGGTACCTGTTTATTTTTATAACAATCTTTCGAATTCCTGCCATAAATGCAATGAATAACAGGAAATAGCCCAGATAAGCCCAATTTGTTTTATACCACGGGGGCAGAATAGTAATTTTCAATTCGCGGGGCGTTTCGATCCAGCCTCCCATGCGGTTGGTCGATTTCACTTTAAAAATGTAATCACCGGGAGGCAGGTTGGTAAAAGTGGCTTTGTTTTGATTGCCGACCTGGTTCCAGTTGTTGTCAAAATTCTTAAGGTAATAGGCGTATTGGACAATTCCGGGATCCTGATAATCCAACGCCGAAAATTCGATGCTAAAGCTGGATTGAAAATGTTTCAGCGTCAGGTGATTGGTATAAGTGATCGTTTTTTCAAGGGGCGAATTTGGAACCAGTGTCGATACATCTTTGTTAAATGACTGGAAATTTGTCAGTTCTATTTTGGGACTGTAATTCTTAATCCTGATTTCATCACTTTTTAACGCCTCAATGCCTTTGTAACCGCCAAACAATAAGGTTCCGTTATTGCGTTTCAGACAGGTGTTTTCCATAAACATGTTGAAACTCAATCCGTTGTTGGTGTTGAAGGCTTCGATGGTCCCGGTGTTTTTGTTAATTCGGTTCAGGCCGTTTTCTGTACTTACCCAGATTTGTCCCGGCTTTCCTTCCTGCATGGCAAGCACCACATCGTTGGCTAACCCGTTACCGCTATTGAAATGTGAAAAGGAGGCCATTGAATCGGTGATGCTTTTCAGTTGATTCAGGCCACCTCCGAGGGTTCCAAACCATAAATCCCTGTCAGAATCCTCGAAAATATGAATGACATCGTTGTAACTGAGGCTTTGTTCATTCCCGGGAGTATAGAAGAAGCTTATGAAAGGGCCTTTCTTATGCTGGTCGCGCATATACAACCCAAAACCTGTCGCCACCCACATACGATCCTGAGAGTCAAAAACAATATTACGTACCATATTGCTCCCAAGGGTGCTGTTTTGGCTGTGAATGTTTTTGAAGTATCGGGTCCCGTCCGGCTTTGTTTTTACCAAACTTAATCCGTTTCCATAAGTGCCTATCCAGATTTCGTTTTCATCGTTTTCTACAATACAATAAACGTTGTTGTGGGTAAGTGATGTGGAGTCGGCCTGAATGTGTTGATAATTCTGAAACTCAACACGCGCAGGATCGGAGTATTTATTTAATGGTTGCTGGCTCACCAGTAAACCTTTACCCTTTGTGCCCAGCCATAAATAGCCTTCTGAGTCGGTTGTAATGGAATAGATGTTGGCACCTGAAACTACTTCGGCATCTGTGATAAATTCGTTGTAAACAGCTACTTGGTTGTAGAGTGAATCCAGCACATGTAAACGTCCTGCTTTAGTTCCAACCCATAGGCGTCCTTTTTTGTCTTCGTGAAGCGCCCGTGTTACATTGTCCGAAATTTCCTTTATGTCAGTTTGCGGTAATACATGTCTGAAACCCGGATTTCTTAGAATTACCCGTTCGATTCCCCCCAGATATTGTCCGGTTCCCAGCCAAAGTTGTCCGGAATGGTCATGGATGATACTTGCTACAATATTTGAGTTTATAGAATTGGGATTTTTGGGGTCATTGAGGTAAAATGTGAAATGATCCTCAGCCCTGTTGTATAGTGCAAGGCCACCTTCATGCAGACCTATCCAGAAATTGTTGTTGTTGTCTTCAAAAAACACGTGCCGCTCCAGGTCTGTAGAGTTTTCTCTGGCAGGAGGCGATAGTTTGTAATGTGTGGTCGTGTTGTTGTCCGGATTAAAACGGTCTGTCCCAAAAGTTTCGGTTGTAATCCAGATTTGGTGGTGTTTATCTTCATAAATCTTGTCAATGTTTTTTCCGGCGGTGTTGATTAGGGTCCATCTTTTTCTGGAAAAATCATATTGCATTAATCCACCATTCCGAAATCCGGCATAGATATGTCCCTTTTCCGAGAGGAAAAGTTTTGTGATATGATTGTTTATTAAAGCCGAAGTATTCTCCTGATTGATTTGGAGAAAGAGGTTGTTGTTTTTTTCTTTTATAATGATGCCATTGCTGCTTGTGCCCAGCCATATCTGGTCTTTGGTTTCGCAAAAGGCTGTGAACGAATAATCAACTAGGAAGTGCTGGAATGTCGGAGTCCCGGTTTCCATATCCTTTTTTGCTACAAAATTGATTCCCCTGTGAGTACCAATCCATAAATTACCTGTGCTGTCTCTTTTTACAAACGAAACATCATTGTTTGACAGCGCATACTGACCACGATTAAGAAAATGCGTAACCTGATAGTTGAGTTGATCGTTGTTCATTTTGAGCTGGTAAACGCCCTGATATTTCAATCCCAGCCAAATTTCATCCTTATTGTATTGTTCAAAATCGGTTATAATTAAATTGTCATCAGAAACTTCCTCCAGGTACTTGGGTAGTGTATGGATTTTTTCCAAGGCAGGGTGGAAATAATGATAATAACCGTCATGGGTCATAAACCAGATAAATCCCTGTTCGTCCTGCCAGATCTCGGTGACTCTGTTGTTGATAAGCATTCCTGAGTCGTCATCATTTCCCTTAAAAACTTTAAAATTATATCCGTCATATCGGTTCAGACCATTGTTGGTTCCCACCCAAATAAAACCATCTTTGTCGCAATGCATCGCTGATACAGTGTTTTGAGATAATCCTTCCTGTGTGCTGATGTGCTCAAACCGAAAGATCTCCTGTCCCAAAGAGGTTGATGGTGTTGAAAAATAGAGGATTAAAATGACAGTGATGAACCTGATTTTCGACATATTTTTTTCCGAGTAATTAATGGTCAGTTATAATGCTTCCTTAAGTAAAGTCTCTGCCCAATTCGTACTTCAGGGTGTTTACAAAAATGCAACATTTTTTTGGTTTTATATAATTTTATTAAGTGGGTGTCTGGTTGTTAATATTCAGAAAATAAGCGTTTTGATAAAATGACCCCGTAAAAAGTTAACAATTCAAAACACATTTTCTGATATTTTGCGCCTTACTCCCCGGTTGTTTAAGGCATATCTTGCTGAGGTGATTTTGAGTGTTGTTAACTCACAGTTTCTAAGTGAGACTCTTCATTTTGCAAAACCCACAAATGTCTAACCAAATTTTAAAAGAAATTATGAAAAAAAACAATTTTCTAAGATTGTGCTTCTTATTGTTTCTAAGTGCTGTTTTTAGTCTGGCACAGGGACAAGAAGGACATGTGGTGAGAGGTACGGTTACATCTGCTTTGGATGGAATGCCCTTACCGGGGGTAAACATTATTATTAAAGGAACAACTACCGGAACCATTACTAATGGGGATGGAATTTATGAATTGTCCCTTAACAATCCGGATGAGGCTGTTCTTGTTTTTAAATTTATCGGGTTCAACGATATGGAAGTGCCCGTTGAAAACCAAACCAGGATAAATGCTCAGTTAGAGGAAAGCATTATTGGGTTGGATGAGGTTGTAGCTGTTGGTTATGGAACCGTTAGCAAAAGAGACCTTACAGGTTCGGTTGGTAGTCTGGATGCCGATATGGTTACCGAAAAGGGAACTACCAGTCCGCTGGAATCTATCCAGGGCGCTGTTGCCGG
>NZ_JADQBH010000029.1 GCF_016278715.1 Marinilabilia sp.
CCGGAATTCCGAAGGTGGAGCCCATTCCGCCACCTGCGGTAATGTTATAGCCTGCAATCTTACCATTCTTCTCAATGGCAATAAACCCCAAGTCTTGTGAAAATACATCAATGTCATTGAAGGGAGGAATGGCAATTCCAATTTTAAATTTACGGGGAAGATATGTTTTTCCGTAAATGGGTTCGGTTTCTTCTTTGGTAGAAGTTACAAGATTTTTGTCGAGCCAGATTTCGTGATAGGCCCGGGTTTGGGGAGTAAGGTGGCTGGATAAATCGCCTGCCAGCTTCCACACCTGCGCGTGAAGTTCTGATTCCGCAGGGTTGGCATGCGACATTACGTTGCGGTTTACATCACCACATGCTGCAATGGTATCCATAAGGGCTTCATTGATTCCCTGGATGGTAGGACGCAGATTTTTCTTTATCACGCCATGGAGCTGAAATGCCTGTCTGGTGGTTAGTTTGAGCGTTCCGTTAGCATGGGTGTCGGCTAGTTTGTCCATTTGGAGCCATTGAGACGGGGAGGCAACACCGCCCGGAAGTCGCACCCGAATCAGAAATGAGAATGCCGGTTCAAGTTTTTGCCTTCTACGTTCTTTAGCTATGTCGCGATCATGCTGTTGGTAAATTCCGTGAAATTTTGATATCTGAGTGTCGTTCGGGGCGATAGCACCTGTTACAGGGTCTGCCAGACTTTCCGAAAGTGTCCCTCTTAAATAGTTGCTGTCATATTTTAACTTTTCCAGTTCGGATAAGGTGGTCCAGTCAATTGTATTGCTCATAGTTTTAGTTTTTTGTTGATTATACAGTTGAGAGTTGATTCTAAACTTTTGTTTGAATTGAATTTATTTGTTTTATTTCATGTGATTCATCCAGTTTCTAACTTCTAAGAAAAATCTATTGCTAATCTTTGGTGTCATAGCGAGCAACGCGAAGCAATATTTTTTCAAGAAAAGTTTCTTCTGACGATATTGATTTGTTAATAGACATCGGCCAGAAAGCGTCGTTCTTTCTTTAATTTTTTGAGGTATTCCATTGCTTTTTTCTGAGTGATTCCCCCTTGTTTTTCAATAATGGAAAGAAGCGTCGATTCCACATCTTTCGCCATCGTTTTCATGTCGCCACAGAGGTAAAAGACAGCATTGTTTTCCAGCCATTTAAAGATTTTTTTTTGTTGTTTCTCAATTTGATGCTGGACATAGATTTTTTCTTTCTGATCTCGTGAGAATGCCAGGTCAATTTTGCTAAGCTGCCCGTCTTTAAGGTATTTTTGCCATTCAGTCTGGTAGAGAAAGTCTGATGAAAAGTTGCGGTCGCCAAAAAAGAGCCAGGTTTTGTTTTTTTGATTAGTAGCTGCCCGTTGTTGCATGAACGCTCGGTAGGGAGCAATTCCCGTTCCGGCACCAACCATTATAATGGGGCTGTCATTATCCGGCAATCTGAAATTGGGGTTTTGTTCTATGTAGATTAGTATTTTGTTATTTTTTTCGAGCTGTTCGGCAAGATAGCCCGAGCAAGCACCCAGGCGTTCTCTTCCTTTGTTCTGATAATGAACTTTTGATACGGTTATGTGAACTTCTTCACCAACAACTTCCTGACTCGACGATATGCTGTAGAGACGGGGGGGGAGCGGTCTTAAAATGTCTAGGAATTCAATTGCATTTATTTTGCAGGGAAACTCATGCAGCAGATCCAGTACATCATGTCCATACAGGTAAGTGTCTAGTTTTTTTTCATCCCCGACGATGTTGGTCAATTCTTTATTTTTAGATTTCGCTGCGTATTTCTCTATTATTTCCCTGGTAAGAATTGTGATTTCATAATGGTGCAACAAAGCTTGGCGAAAGGAAATTTTTCCTGAATGGGTGTCCAAAAGTTCTGATCCTTCATCATTAAGAGCTGAAAGAATCTGAGCAACCAGTGACTCTGGATTTTGCGTTATCACCCCTAGTGAATCTCCCGGTTTATATGAGATACCTGATTCTTCAAGGGAGATCTCGATATGATATACTTCTTTGTCTGAATCCCTGCCTGTGATGCGAATCTTGTCCAGGATGGTTGCTTCAAAAGGGTTCTTTCTGGAGTAGGATATAGATGTTTCTGTCTGGTTGTCAGTGTGGTATATGGTGGGGTCTACGGACGATTGATTGCTTTTCAGGTGTTTGAGCACCTCCTGTTTCCAGTGGTCGGCATCGTTCTGATAATCCACATCGCATTTTATCAGTTCTGTGATTGCTTTTGCACCTGCTCTGTTTAAAGCCTGATTAATATCTTCGCCCGCTTTGCAATAGAATTTGTAGGATTTATCGCCTAAAGCCAGAACCGAATAGTTGAGACCCTCAAGTTTGGGTGCCCGCTTACCGGTTATATAGCTATGGAAATCCTCGGCCATTAGCGGAGGTTCTCCTTCTCCGTGAGTACTAACGATAATCAGGAGGTTCTTTTCTTTTTTCAGATTTCGGACATTGTATTGATCCATTGCATTCAGCGTGGAATCGAAATTTTTGATTTTGACTTCCTCGTGAAGTTCCCGGGCGATCTTTTCGCTTCTTCCGGTGTGGGTACCGTACAAAATGGTAAGTGGTGTTTTGGATGGCTCTCCGTTGATGTTTCCTTCGGTAATGGATTTATTTCCGGGGTGTTGGCCTGCGTAGAGACCCTGAAAATAACCGTTTAGCCAGATAATCTGGTCATTTGTCAGCTTTGCTGTTAACTCCTCAAGTGATTTTAGTTGAGGTTGGTTAAGGGGTGGTAATATCTTGCTCATTAGAAAATATTTTAATTCTGAATTATTCAACAATTATTGTGATAGCTTACTTTTTGATTAGATCAGGTTAGTTGTTGGAAGTGTTCTCAAAAAAATCTCTAATTATATTGCGGGTTTCAATTGATGCATAAACATCTTTGGCGTTTGAACTAACCGCAATTCGGACGAGGTCTTTCTGGTAAATTGCCGGCGATACAAACTGGCAAAGTTCAGGTTGATCGTGGATGTTTACCAGCACTCCGGATTCTTTGCCGTCAGCTGCAATTCTTTTGTCCAGAACCGGGTTGTTGGTACAGGAATAAAACATCAGGAATCCCTGCAGGTCTGATTTTTCATAGGCTTTTACTGTATAGGGAATGTTGTTTTGCTTTATTTCTTCGCATACATGCAGTGCTACGACCTCGATGTATGCATCAAAGCGTTTCAGAATCTGTATTTTTTTCCAGGCTGATTGTCCTCCTCCTATAACGAGGATTTTTTCTCCTTCGATATTTATGGCTATTGGCAGATAATTTTTCTTTTTCATTTCTTTTGCTGGTTCGGTTTGTTATGTCATAAAAAAAAAGCCCTTCTGAATCTTGCAGAAGGGCTTAATACATTGATTAAGTATTTTTGATTTTTCTATTGAATCAAACCTTTCTGCAAAACATGACAGCTACACATACACATCATGGTATATGTCATTTTAGTCATTGTATTTGCAGTGTATAAATGATTCATTTTGAGTGCTGTTTTTCGTGTTGTTTCGTCAAATATAAGTGACTTGTTTGGAAAAATAAAAGAATTCCGGATGTTATTTTCTATTATTATTTGGGGCCACGAGTTACATATTTGATTATCAGATGCTTGGAATGTGATAAAAATTAAACATACTAAAAAAGTATGTATGTGTATTTTGTCTTTTTTGTATTTGTGAAACCACCGATAGTGATTTTTTTAAATTGTCTGCAACTAAATCATGCTATTATGGTAGGTTATTGTTTGAAGGTTGTTTTTTCTTCAAAAACGGGGTTTGAATCCTTAGAAATGGTTGATTTTTTTATCCAAGTATAACTTTTCAATCAGAAAAGACTGAAAATCCTTCGGGGAGGTTCCGGACAGTACTGATGGTTCATACATTCTTCAGATTGGAAGATATTTTCGCATTGGATTAGTTGTTGGTTTTTGGTCAGTTTTGTTTAGTTGAGGATCAAATCTCAATATAGTTAAGAGACCATTCAATCTTACTGTCATTAAGAGAATTAGTTTAAACTTCGTTGCATAGATCTTCTGCCTCTGTTAGTATTTTTTTTTGTTTTGCAGCAGGAATTTGAAGAGCTTCAAATTCTTCAAGTCGCTTTTTAAGTTCACTGCAAAGTACGATCCCTTTTTTAAGGAAGTGTTGTTTTTCTGCTTTGGTAAGTTGTGTGAGGGCAGTAACGGGGTAAGCATGAAACTTTTCAATCAGGGCTTTCAGGCTGTCATTTTCAGGATAATCCCAACTCATGAGGTTTAATCCGCTGCAGATTCCATAGTTGGTGGCGTCTGTTGTAAAACGGGTATTGGTGACCACCCAGCCATGAAAACGAAGGTCCTTATATTCCGGAAGCGCCTGACGTGTTTCGATGATGTCGTTTACGCGTGATCGGATGTACAAGGGGACTTGTACACTAGAGAATTTACCCTGACTGTTGTGGTATTTACACTCCACCAGGTGCTGGTTCCCATTGTCCGAAGCAATAACGTCCACTTCATGGGTAACACATTTGCCATTTACAGTTTGGCCTACCTTAACATCATAACCTTTGTATCGAAAAATATGTCCTACAAAGTGCTCAAAAGGAAATCCGGATGGTCCCAGGTCCATGATGGCCTTTTTTAGGCTATACCGTGCAGCCATGCTTCGGCGTTTTTTCCTCAGAAGGGTAAAGGCTTTACCGTATATTTTTTTTGTGGTGGTTCCATCCGAAAGCCAGGTTTCAATTTCCCGGGTGATATCTTTAATAGTTGACGACTCAGCACCGGCACGTTGAAGAGATGCTTCAAGTTTGGAGGGGGAAAAAGGTTCAGACTCACCTGACTCTTTTAGAATAAGTGGGTATTGGCTCATAAAGCAAATATTGTTTTGTAGTGGACAACAATGATAATAATTTTTTTTTGCCTTCCGACAAAAAAATACCCCTGCCGGAAAAATCCGACAGGGGTGAGGTTTATTTCTTGATAACAAGATTAATCAAGCAATGAGTTGAGCATCCAAACGGTCTTCTCCTGTTCGGAGATTAAGTCGCTGACAAGGGCGTTGGTACCTTCATCGTTGACTTTTTCAGCCACTTCAAGCAATTCTCTTTCAAGTTTGATTAGGGTGCTAAGGTTGTCCAGTGTAGCTTCAACCAGTTTCATGCCATCACTTTCATCTTTTACCACCGCAATTTTTGAAGTTTTGAGGTAGTCTTCAAAGGTGTGAAGCGGTTTTCCGCCCAAAGTGAGGATTCGCTCAGCAATTTCATCAATTTTCTGGGCTGAGTCGTCGTAAAGTTCCTCAAATTTATTGTGTAGTGTGAAAAACATCTTTCCTTTCACATTCCAGTGAAAACCTCTCAGATTTTGGTAATATATCTGAAAACCGGCCAGCAGTTCATTCAGTTTTTCGTTTACTTCTTTAGTGTTTTTAAGTCCTAGTAATTCGTTTACATTTTTCATATTTCTATCTTTTTTGATTTTGTTAGGACAAAAATAGACATTGCCTCAATATCAATCAAATAGTAAAATATTATCTTGTATAGTTTTTGTCTATGAAAATTTGATGTCCCTGAAAAATTTTGGCCCTTATTGTGATACTATTTTCGCCACTTATATCAGTGAACACAAAAAACTCCGCAGCGAAATTTAATTCGAGCGGAGTTCTTCATTGGTTTCAGAAATTGTCTAAAGATTTCAATCAGGCATTTTTCTTAGCTATCAGGTTAAGTGCCGAACCTGCTTTGTACCATCCGATTTGTTGGTTGTTGTATGTGTGTAAAGTTTTGATTGTGTCTTTGCTACCGTCGGCATGAACCACTTCAATGGTAACGGGTTTGTCAGGGGCAAATTGCTCGAGGTCAACAAGGTTGAAAGTATCGTCTTCCTGAATCTTGTTGTAATCGTCTTCATTTTCGAAGGTCAGTGCCAGCATTCCCTGCTTTTTGAGGTTGGTTTCGTGTATGCGGGCAAAACTTTTCACCAGCACTACTTTTACACCAAGGTGACGGGGCTCCATGGCTGCATGCTCTCGTGAAGAACCTTCTCCATAGTTGTGATCGCCCACCACAACAGTAGGGATATTATTGGCTTTATATTCCCTTTGTACGTCGGGTACTTTACCAAATTCTCCGGTAAGCTGGCTTTTGACTTTATTGCTTTCCTGATTGAATGCATTAATTGCACCAATCAGCATGTTGTCTGATATGTTGTCCAGATGGCCGCGGAATCTCAACCAGGGGCCGGCCATGGAAATATGATCGGTGGTACATTTCCCTGCCGCTTTAATTAATAGTTTGGCACCGGTCAGATTTTTTCCGTCCCAGGGCTCAAAAGGCGTTAACAGTTGCAGGCGCTTGCTATCTGGCTTTACCACCACGTCCAGGCCTGAACCGTCTTTCGCGGGTTCCTGATAGCCGGCATCTTTAACATCAAAACCTTTTGGGGGAAGTTCAAAACCTGTAGGGGGATTCAGTTTAATCTCCTCTCCTTTGTCATTTTTCAGGGTATCTGTAAGCGGGTTAAATCCAAGCTCTCCTGAAATTGCAATGGCCGTAACCAGTTCGGGAGATGCCACAAACGCGTGTGTATTGGGGTTTCCGTCGGCTCGTTTGGCAAAGTTGCGGTTAAAGGAGTGCACGATGGTGTTTTTCTCCTGTTTATCGGCACCTTCACGTGCCCACATTCCGATGCAGGGCCCACAGGCATTGGCAAATACTCTTCCACCCATGTTTTCAAAAATTTCGATAAATCCATCTCTTTCGATGGTAAAACGAACCTGTTCTGAACCTGGAGTGACGGTGAATTCAGATTTTACTTTCAATCCATTATCCACCGCTTGCCTGGCAATTGATGCTGCCCTTGAGATGTCTTCATACGAAGAGTTTGTACAGGAGCCAATCAGTCCGAACTCCACTTTTGTGGGCCAGCCGTTTTTCTTTGCTTCTTCGCGAACCTTCGAGATTGGAGTGGCCAAATCGGGAGTAAAAGGGCCGTTGAGATGTGGCTCCAAATTACTCAGATTAATTTCAATTACCTGGTCAAAGTATTTCTCCGGGTTGGCATAAGCTTCCGGATCGCCTGTCAGGTGTTCTTTTATTTTGAGGGCTTCATCGGCAACGTCATCACGTTTGGTGGCCCGAAAATACCGAACCATAGCCTCATCAAATCCAAATGTGGAGGTGGTGGCACCAATTTCGGCGCCCATGTTTCCAATGGTTCCTTTGCCGGTAGCAGAAAGTGATTGGGCACCTTCGCCAAAGTATTCCAAAATGTATCCGGTACCTCCCTTTACGGTGAGTAATCCAGCTACTTTTAGGATAATGTCTTTCGGTGCCGTCCATCCGTTCAGTTTCCCGGTGAGCTTAACGCCGATAAGTTTAGGGAACTTTACTTCCCAAGGCATTTCGGCCATGACATCCACGGCATCTGCGCCACCTACGCCTACAGCGATCATTCCAAGACCACCGGCATTTGGGGTGTGTGAGTCTGTTCCAATCATCATTCCGCCCGGAAATGCATAGTTTTCGAGCACCACCTGGTGGATGATTCCGGCGCCGGGCTTCCAAAATCCCAAGCCGTATTTATTGCAAACTGAACTCAGGAAATCGTAAACTTCTTTGTTGGTCACCTGGGCTGTTTTGAGGTCATCACCGGCACCCACTTTGGCTTGAATAAGGTGATCGGCGTGCACTGTTGAAGGAACGGCAACTTTATCTTTTCCGGCCTGCATAAACTGCAGCAGGGCCATTTGAGCTGTGGCATCTTGCATAGCTACCCTGTCAGGAGCAAAATTTACATAGGATTTTCCACGTTCGAATGGCTGTGCGGGAAGTTCACCAGCCAAATGGCTATAGAGTATTTTTTCAGTCAACGTGAGCGGTCGGTTCAGGAGTGAACGAGCAGCTTTAATTTTCTCGTCCATTCCGGCATAGACCTTTTTAATCATATCAATGTCGAATGCCATGGTAAAATGTATTTTTGTAAGATGTTTAGTTGTTTTCGTTACAGATTGACAAATTTAATGAAAACAAATTAGTTTTCACTGGCAATCATAATCCTTAATGTCCTTTTATTGACACTATTTTAACAAACGTACGAAGAGTTTTGTTGAATCGTCAGGATGACTCTAAGAGATAAATCCTGAATGGGTGGGGGTGTTTAATAAAAAATAAAGACTCAGAGGGGCATAAAAAAAAAGCCTCCCGGAAAGGAGGCTTTTTGATGATATGATAAAACCTGAATTAGGCGTTATCTACAGAGTTCATGTGCTGGATCAATTCAACAACTTTTGTCGAGTAACCCATTTCATTGTCGTACCAGCTAACCACTTTTACGAAGTTGTCGTTCAGTGAAATACCAGCGTCAGCGTCGAAGATGGAAGTCTTGGTTTCACCAACGAAATCGTTAGAAACAACTGCGTCTTCAGTATAACCAAGAACACCTTTCAAATCGCCTTCAGAAGCTTCTTTCATTGCTTTGCAAATGGCTTCGTAAGAAGCACCTTTCTCAAGGCGGCAAGTCAGGTCAACTACAGATACGTCAGGAGTAGGAACGCGGAAAGCCATTCCGGTCAGTTTTCCGTTTAATTCAGGAATTACTTTTCCTACAGCTTTAGCAGCTCCGGTAGAAGAAGGAATAATGTTTTGTCCGGCACCACGTCCACCACGCCAGTCTTTCATAGAGGGACCGTCAACAGTTTTCTGAGTAGCAGTGGTTGCGTGAACAGTAGTCATCAAACCTTCAACGATACCAAACTTGTCGTTCAATACTTTGGCGATAGGAGCCAGACAGTTGGTGGTACAAGAAGCGTTTGAAACGAAATCCATGTCTTTTGTATATTTGTCAAGGTTTACACCACAAACAAACATAGGCGTGTCGTCCTTGGAAGGAGCAGACATAATCACTTTCTTGGCACCAGCCTTAATGTGACCCTGAGCTGATTCTTTGGTCAGGAAAAGACCTGTTGACTCAACTACATATTCAGCACCAACATCGCTCCACTTAAGGTCAGCAGGGTTTTTCTCAGAAGTTACGCGGATTTCGTTTCCGTTAACAACCAATTTACCACCTTTTACCTCAACATCACCGTTGAAACGGCCATGAGTAGAGTCGTACTTCAGCATGTAGGCCATGTATTCAACGTCAATAAGGTCGTTGATGCTTACAACTTGTACATTGTCGAAATTTTGAGCAGCACGGAATACCAGGCGGCCGATACGGCCAAAGCCGTTAATACCAATTTTAATTTTTGACATATTATCGCTTTTTTAGAGATTATATTTATATAAGTTCTCGATTTCGCGGTACAAAAGTAAGAAATCATAGCAAAAACATCAAGAAATACCATACTGAATTTCCTAAATAAAAGTTAATTAGATCCTTTGAAAGTGGTTTTGATTTGGAAACCGGAAATTAAGTAAGTGTTTAAAATTGTTTTTTGAAGATGTTTTGTTGGTTTGAGTGCTTAGAAATGTTAAAAATGACATGAATTAATGATGTTTTGATGAAGAACAACTCCTTTTTTATTGTTTACCGCCTTTTTGATGTCGCATAAAGAGCATAAAAAGGAGGGGTGAAGAAATTCTAAATAACCTCTTTTTTAATTTATCATGGTAAGGAGACTAAAGAATAGCCTGCTTCATTTCTGCATAAGTTGAGTTTTAAACCTGTTTCTTTTTTTATCAAAGGGTGCAATGGGTTGGAGCTGATTCGTCCATGCCCTTTTGCTTGCAAAGCATCCGCCTCACCTTAATTTGTCTGTTTTGAGACAGAAGCACCAACAGCTATGAGTCTGGAGTTAACAGTTATTATCTCCTGTGGTTGGAAGCTCCGGGGGTGTAAATTTTTGTTTAAATGGAGTATATTTTTCTATTTGAAAAGTAGAAATTTTTACTTTTTGGGTGTCAGAGTGGATATCGAAAGCTCATTTGAAGTATTTGGTTATTAGGCAAGTCTAATAGAAAAAAAAGAGAAGGTGGATTTTTTTTCTAATTATAGCAGAACAGAAAATAACAGACAAGTGGTTTTTCGTTCCTTTTTCTGATTTGAAAACTGCTCCAGAGTAAATATCTTTGATTTTGCATTTCGTAACATGTTTTAATAGAATGTACGTTTTTTAAAGATTTGAATGATAGTTATTTATTTTATATGCGTTAGCTAAAATATTAAATATTAATTATGAGTACGACAGAGAGAATAAGTTTTAAGGAAAAGATTGGTTACAGTCTTGGAGACCTTGCAGCCAATCTTATTTTTCAGACCTTGATGACATTCTTGGCATTTTTCTATACCGATGTGTATAAAATTCCGCCGTCATCAGCATCTGCCATAATATTCGCAGGTGGAATGGTGGGTGCCTTCTTCACACCTATTATGGGAATGATTGCCGACCGCACAAAAACCCGTTGGGGAAAATTCAGACCCTGGATTTTGTGGACTTCCATTCCTTTTGGAGTGATAGCGATTTTGGCTTTTTCCACCCCTGATTTTAGTGCCGGAGGAAAAGTTGCTTATGCAATGATTACCTACATTCTTCTTGTAATGGTGTATGCTGCCAACAACTTGCCCTACAGTGCATTGAGTGGTGTTATTACCGGAAATATGTCCGACAGAAACAGTATTTCGTCTTATCGTTTTACCGGTGTGATGATTGCCCAGTTTATTGTTCAGGCTTTATTGCTGCCTTTGGTTTTAATATTGGGAGATGGCGACCGTGCAGCCGGATTTGAAGTCGTTATCGGAATTTTTGCAGGTGTTGGTGTTATTTTCTTTCTGATCACTTTTATTAGTACCAGGGAAAGAATTATTCCCTCTAAGAGTCAAACAAGTAGCTTGAAGCAGGACCTTTCCGATTTGGCAAAAAATAAGCCCTGGATAGTAATGATAGTGCTCACTACTTTTATTTTTATAACTCTGGCGTTAAAAGGTGGTGTTTATGTTTATTATTTTGAGAATTATCTTAATGAAGCTCAATTGGCTACATTCCTGACGGATATTGGTTTTAACGGTTTTATTAATAATGTTGACCGGTTCTTTGAGAGTTTGGGATTTGTTGGATTTCATTGGCCAAATGATGCACCAACTTCGGGATTTAGTCTTTTTAATGGCAGTGGGATTATTTTAATGATTGCTGGAATTGCCATTTCTAAAGCTCTTGCTGACAAATTTGGGAAACGGGATGTATTTATGGTAGGATTGATAGGGGCAATGATAACTCAGTTTATGTTCTTGTTTATTCCTGCAGATGCTGTAAGTTATGTTTTCCTTCTTCAGCTTTTTCACGGATTTTCTTATGGACTGACGATTCCGTTGCTGTGGGCGATGATTGCCGATGTGGCTGACTATTCAGAATGGAAAAATAACCGACGTGCTACGGCTATTGTTTTTTCTGCCATGGCCTTTGGATTGAAAGTGGGTCTGAGTCTGGGTGGTACTATACTAGCAGGGCTTCTGGCTCTTTATGGGTACAATGAACAGCTGGATGTTCAACCCGATATTGCCATACAGGGAATTAAACTTACAATGAGTGTTTTTCCTGCATTAACATTTCTTGTGGGATTGGTGAGTTTGTTTTTCTACAAGATTAATAAACCGATGGAAGTACAAATTGAACGAGATCTCCTGACCAGAAGAAAAGAGTAGTACCGAAGAGTAAGAGAGGAAACAGAAAAAGTTTTTTTAATAAATATCAATAATGAATAGGTACAAAAAACAAATTGTAACGGTGTTTGCACTCGGACTTTTATTGTCCGGGTGCAACAATACACCGAATCAAGATATTAGTACTTTTAAAGATGCTTTTGCCGGGAAGTTTTTGGTAGGAGCAGCTATCAACGTGGGGCAAATTGCCGGACAGGAGCCCAAAGCCATAGAAATAGTGAAAAAGCAATTCAATTCCGTTGTGGCTGAGAATTGTATGAAAATGGAAAATATCCATCCCGAGGAAGAGGTCTTTATTTGGGAAGAGGCAGATGCGTTCGTTGATTTTGCAGAGAAAAACAATATGCATATTGTTGGTCATACTTTGGTGTGGCATTCGCAGGCAGCTCCCTGGATTTTTGTGGATGACAGCGGAGAAGATGTTTCACGCGAGGAGCTTATTGAGCGTATGAAGAATCATATTCAAACTATTGTGGGTCGCTACAAGGGACGAATAGATGGTTGGGATGTGGTGAATGAGGCTATCGAGAATGATGGTTCATGGAGAGAGAGTAAGTGGTATCAAATTATAGGGCCCGAGTATGTTGAGCTGGCATTTCAGTTTGCTCAGGAAGCAGATCCCGAAGCTGAGTTGTATTACAACGACTTTGGTGTTTCAGGAAGATCTAAGTGCGATGGAATCTACCATTTGGTGAAGAATCTTCAGGAAAAAAATGTCAAGGTGGATGGCATCGGTTTGCAGGGCCATCTGAATTTTGATATTCCGAAAATCTCTGAGATGGAAACATCTATTGAAAAGCTGTCTTCTCTTGGAGTGGACTTAATGGTTACAGAGGTGGATATGACTATTTTGCCCTGGCCATCAGATGAGGTGACCGCCGAAGTTTCTTTGAATTATGAATTATCCAAAGAATTTAATCCATATTCCGGGGGTCTTCCCGATTCAGTTTATCAGCAGGTGATGGATCGTTATACCGGATTCTTTGAAATGTTCCTCAAGCACCATGAAAAAATTTCAAGAGTTACATTTTGGGGAGTTCATGACGGAAACTCATGGAGAAACGACTGGCCCATTGAAGGTCGCACAGATTTTCCGCTTCTCTTTGATCGGAATTACCGGATGAAAGAAGGGGTGGAAGATATTCTGGAAATGGCTGAAAATTGGGAAACGAAATAATTAAATCGATTGAATTATGGTTAGAGAGCATTTGACAAAAGACATTTATATTGCCGATCCGGCAGTACATGTATTTAACGGAAAGCTGTACATCTATCCCTCACATGACTTTGAGGCCGGTATTCCGGAAGATGATTTAGGTTCTCATTTTGCCATGGAAGATTATCATATATTTTCTATGGATGATGTTGACGCAGAGGCAAAGGACCATGGGGTTGCTCTTCATGTTAAAGACATATCCTGGGCAGGACGCCAGCTTTGGGATAGTGATGCAGCCTTTAAAGATGGGAAATATTATCTTTATTTTCCGGTGAAGGATAAGACAGATATTTTCAGAATTGGTGTAGCAATCAGCGATAAGCCGGAAGGTCCTTTTGTGCCGCAGCCATTTCCAATTTTGGGAAGTTACTCCATCGACCCTTGCGTTTTTGAAGATGAGGATGGTAAGCATTATATGTATTTCGGTGGAATCTGGGGCGGTCAGCTTCAGCGTTTTAGAAATAATAAGGCCATTGAATGTGGCCAGTTACCAGCGGATGATGAACCGGCTTTGTGTGCCAAAGTGGCTGTGATGAGTGATGATATGCTTCAGTTTGGCGAAGAGCCCAAAGACCTTGTCATTCTTGACGAGAATGGTGCTCCACTGAACGCAGGAGATAACGATCGTCGTTTCTTTGAGGCCTCATGGATGCATAAGTACAATGGAAAATATTATTTTACTTATTCTACCGGAGATACGCATAAAATTTGTTATGCAACAGGTGATAATCCCTATGGCCCGTTCACTTATGGTGGCGTTATCTTAAATCCTGTGGTGGGATGGACAACACACCATTCGGTGGTTGAGTTTAAAGGAAAATGGTATCTTTTTTTCCATGATTCTGCAATCTCAGGGAAAACATGGCTTCGAAGTGCAAGATTTGCTGATTTGAAGCATTTACCAGATGGCTCTATTGAGTCCATAACGGTGGATTATTAGTAATAACAATTGTGTCAGAGAAGAAAGGGGTGTCTGGGTTTTTTCAGCACCCTTTTTTGTATGGTAATTTATGAAAAGTGTAGACCAGATAATAAAAAAAGGAACATTTAAACTGTTCCTTTCTTAGTGTAATTTTTTTACCCCTTTTTTTGTGCAGCCTTTCTGGCCTGAAAATGCAAAAGTCCCTGCTTACAGAAGCATAGGATGTTTAATTTCCCGGCATTTGGAGTCAATAAAATGATTATGCTCTGACTTCTTCCGTCTCAACATCGGCCTGACCATAAGCGGGACAGTCCTGAACAGACTTACAGGATGAAAAACTCAAAGTTACTAACAACAACACAGAGGCAACAAGCGCTAATTTCTTCATGATTGAAAATTTTTTCAGTAAAAGTAAACGGTTTATCCTATAAACGCAAAATTAAATTTCAGATTTTTCATAAACGTTTTTTTAGGTGTGAGGGTTACGCAAAAGAATGAATTTCTTGATGAGATTCCTCTTTTTTTGGATAAACTGATTCTCAGAACTGACAGGAACAAAAATTTTCCCAAATAACGAATATGTATTACCTTTGGGTTTTAGACATTACTGATGATTCAGCCACTTTGTCTGTTAACGAAGAATGAAGTTTGAATTTCATATAAAATAACAAACTATGCAGATTGAACAATTGCAAGGCTCAATAGTGGCCATTGTAACACCATTTAAGGACAACGGTGAAATTGACCTGGATGCTTTTGATGAGTTGATTGAGTTTCACATCAACAGTGGTACTGATGGTATTGTGGTGTGTGGTACAACCGGCGAAACACCAACCTTGAGTGATGCAGAAGATGCTCAGATGATTGAGCGATGTGTAACAAAGGTAAATGGCAGGGTGCCTGTTATTGCCGGAACCGGCAGTAATTCCACCTCCGATTGTATCAAATACAGCCGTAAAGCTGTTGAACTGGGAGCTGATGCCTTGTTGGTGGTCGCCCCTTATTACAATAAACCCTCAAAAAGGGGAATCTACAAACATTTCTCCCAGGTTGCCAAAAATGTGGATGCACCCATTATTCTTTATAACGTTCCTGGACGTACCGGAAGTAACATTGAACCTTCTACTGCCATTGAACTGGCCAATAATTACAAAAATATTATTGCCATAAAAGAAGCTGGTGGTGATATGAATGTTTTTGCCGAACTTTTGGCCAAGCGCCCCGAAGGATTTAAGGTTTACAGCGGCGATGATTTTCTTTCCTACTCTGCCAATTGTCTGGGTGCTGACGGAT
>NZ_JADQBH010000310.1 GCF_016278715.1 Marinilabilia sp.
CGTACAATTCTCCTCCCAGCGATCCCTTCCCGTCAATGGGCTGGCCAAGGGTGTTCAGAACCCGACCAACCATGCTGTCGCCCACCTTAATGGAAGCAATTCGTCCGGTACGTCTCACCACATCACCTTCACTAACCAAATGAGAATCAGCAAAAAGAACTACTCCTACACTGTCAGCCTCCAGGTTTAGCACCACCCCCATACAGTTGTCGAACTCCACCAACTCATTGGACTGAACATTAGACAAACCGTACACCCGGGCAATACCATCGCCTATCTGCAAAACAGTTCCTACCTCCTCCAGTTCTGTGGCTGATTGGAAACCTTCAATTTCTTTTTTTAATAGTTCGGAAACTTCCGATGGACGAATTTGTTCCATAGCGGTTATAATTTAACTCACAATTTTATTTTTCAACAACTTGATTTGATGAGCAATGCTGTTATCCACAATCTTGTCATCAACCACCAGAATTAATCCGCCAATGATATCAGGTTTCACACTGACCACCAGCTCAATTGAAGAGTTGAATTCCTTTTCCAGAAAAGTCTTCATCTCCTTCACATAGACATCATCAAAAGCAACAGCGGTAATCAACTTAACACTTCTTATGCCTTTATGCTTTTTGTAAAGCCCTTTAAAATACCTAAGCATATCAGAAAGCAACTCTTCTCTGTTTCTATCAATCACCATCTCAACAAACCGTATCATCAGAGAATGTTGTTCATTCCCCAGAATCTTCTTAACCAACTCTTTTTTTTGCGAAGCTTTAATTACAGGGTTATTCAAGAAAACACAAAAATCCTTGACACTAAGACAATGATCAAGCAATTGCCCGACATCCTGAAAAAAACGGTCGAGTTCATTTTTCTCTTTCCCGAGTTCAAAAAGGGCCGTTGCATACCTTACTGTTATGGGACCTCTGTTCATTCTGGTTTAATTAAAATTTATCTCGCTGAGATATGAATTGATTACTTTCTTATGCTTGTCTTCACCGGACAACTCTTCTTTCAATATTTTTTCGGCGATCTCAACAGAAAGTTGACCTATTGTATTTCGAATCTCAAGCATCGCGTCTTTTCGTTGCTTTTCAATGTCCCGGCCTGCTTTTTCCAGCATCCGCTGCGTTTCTGCCCTGGCAGTATCCTGGGCCTCAGCCAGAATTTCACTCTTCATCCGGCGAGCTTCTTTCAGAATCAAATCCCTCTCTTTTCGTGCTTCCTCCTTTATTTTCTTCCTTTGCTGCTCCATCATTTCCACCTCCTCATTAGCCCTTTTTGCATCCTCCAGGGCAAAAGAAATAGTTTCTTCACGAACCTTTAGCGCCCGTAAGATAGATGGCCACGCATATTTGCGCAGTATCACAAGAAGAATTATAAATGTCAAAGATGTCCAGAATACCAATCCGGGACTGGGGGTCAATAGTTCCATAAATTCATTTTTGGATTAAACCCAAACGATAAAAACTCTCTTAATCAACCAACCAGGCCACCACAATAGCAAAAAGCGAAACACCTTCGATTAGAGCGGCTGCTACGATCATTACGGTTTGAATTTTCGAACTCATTTCGGGCTGACGACTCATGGCTTCAAGAGCTGCTTGACCAATTTTCCCAATGCCGATACCGGCACCTAAAACTATTAATCCAAGTCCTACTGCGGTAAATGAAATAGCTTCCATATTACTTATTTTTATTTGTTAATGTTCTGATTTCGTGGTACTCATTCCTATAAACAATGCTGTCAACAGAGTGAATATATATGCCTGAAGAACTGCCACCAGCAACTCCAGCATAAACATCACTAAAGATAACAAAATTGAGACAGGTGCAATGTATATAGATTTGATAATAAATATAATAGATATCAAACTCAGGATAATTATGTGCCCCGCTGTGATGTTAGCAAAAAGACGAACCATCAGCGCAAAAGGCTTGGTGAGAATCCCGATAAACTCCAGTGGCACCAATAAAAATCTTATGAGAAAAGGCATTCCGGGTGCCAGAAATATATGCTTCCAGTAATCTTTAACTGCAAAAACATTAATGACCAAAAATGAAAAAACAGCCAGAGTTGCCGTAAAGCTGATGTTTCCGGACAAATTACTGCCGCCGGGGAAAAACGGCACAATTCCAATCATATTGTTGATCCAGATAAAGAAAAAAAGTGTCAGTAAAAAAGGAACAAACTTATCGGCTTTATCTTTGGAAATTTGACTACGGGCAACGTCATCCCTCACAAACAAAATTATGGGTTCCAACACGCCCCTGAACCCTTTAGGTGGAGCCATCCCATAACGGGCATACGCTTTACCTGCCGAAAGAAAAATCAACAGCAACAATGCCATTGACATCAACATGCTTGCAACATTCTTGGTAATTGAGAAATCAAGGGGCGAAGCATTAATAATGTTACCCGCTTCATCAGTTTTAAGAACCCCTTCCTGACCAGTAATAAAAAAATGCTCATCCCTCAGAATCACATAATCATCGCCCAGAGGCAACGGATGGTTGCCATGATAAAAATCTCCCGAGGTGTAGAACCAAAGAGAATTATTGTGCCACAAGATTACAGGCAAAGGAACATTGATATGAACAGGATACCCTCGTCGGTTGGTATAATCAATCACATGCCATTGATGCGAATCACTGATGTGCTCCATTATCAACCCAAAAGCATCCATTGGCTCTTCTTTTCCCGGATCCACTGCTGATGCCTGCGCGGTAATTCCGCTTAATAACAGAAAAAATATCAGTAATTCTTTTTTCAAGACCAAATCATTTTGATAACAACATCTGCAAAACTCAACATCCCGAAATGTGCATGTCCAACGGACAGAATACGGGTTTTCCGCGTTTTTCCTTTCACTATACGAAGAGAGTCAGCTGGAAGTTTCAATCATCCAAAATTTAGCTGGGCAAGGGGCCGGTTGAAACCACATCGTTCTCTCAAACGCCAACTACGAGGTATGGACAAGCATGGTTCATCAAAAAAAAATCTTAAATCTTTCGATGAAAAAGCCACTTAATTTTCCATTTAGTATCGACAGCAAGAAGAACTAAATAAGCTACTATTAAGGGAATAACAAATGCCTCAATATGTTCGTGATCCTTTTCAAAAACCAAAATAATCAGAAGAGGTATGAGAAGCATTTTAAGAAATGAAATGCCCACATAGAAAAACCCCGAAGATTGAACCCAGTATTTACGAACCTGATTCAGAATCATAGTTCCAACCGGAAATGAAGCGACAATGGCCAAAGCCAGATAAATCCAACTTCTGGGAATATGGCTGGCCTCAATATAAACAATAAGGCCTGCCACCCCTTTGATCAGCAGGCCGTAAAAAACTTCTTTTAACAATAATGCTTTATAGAGAATACCTCCCATAAGGACTATTTTTTGAACTCTTTGGGTGGGGATTGAACCGCACCGGTGGTTTCCTGACTTCCCATATTACAGGTGCCGGAGAAAACAGCGCCAGGCTCAATATTCAGCTTACCCGTTTTGATATCCCCATTTACCTTAGAGCTGGCTTTCAGGGAAAGCAATTCTCCAACAGAAATTTTGCCGTTGAGAGAACCCGCGACTTCCGCATTGCTACAAAATACTTCTCCTTTAATCAAGCCATTGGAACCAATAACCACTTTGCCTTTGGAATTAATATTGCCCTCAATATTACCATCGATACGAATATCTCCATTGGTTTGAATATCTCCAACTATTTTGGTTCCCTGACCAATGATGTTCGGTAATTTATTTTCGGGTTCAAAACTCTTTGCCATGATGTTTTATATTTATTAATTAATAACCTATTTCCTTTTTAAAATCAAATCTGTTTTTTACATGAACTAATCCAGCTCCAAACGACAAAGTTGAAATGAATCAGGATTTTAGCATGAAAAACAAACATCATCAGACTTTCATTCCAGTTCTTTTAGGTCTGATTCAAAACAAAATTAACAAGATTCTCGGAATTTAGACCTTTTCGTTGTCTATTTCCCTTAAACCTTTCAATTGTTTTTCTTTTTTTACCTGTCTTAATTTTTTAGCCGTTTTGGTATAGTACTTATGTTCTGCAATAAACCCAATCTGTTTTTTATTCCAGACTCCCGGAGACATATCCCCATTCAGATGCTGAAACTCATGGTACAATGAATTGGAAACCGGTAAAAAATCAGATCTTCCCAGGTAGTCCAGATCCGCATCTTTCAATATGGCTTCCAGGTGATTGCGTGGCTCTGCTTCTTTGCGGGTAACATTTATCAACTGGCAAACTTCCTCAACCTGTTCATCCAGAAACCCATACAATTGCATTACTTCACGAGCCATTTCAATACTATAATCTTCGTGGTTCTCCAATTCCACCAGAAACCCAGTATCATGAAAAAGGGCAGCTGTTTTGAGCAACAACATTTCCTCTTCGCCAATTTCTTCTCCCCGACCGATTATTTCAGCCTGCGTCACCACATCCACCGTATGCTTCATGTTGTGATACGTAAGCTCCCCGGGCAATTCATTCTCCAGGCGGTTGAGTACTGCTTCTTCCATATCTGCAAAGCGAATGTGCTGCAACCGTATTCGGAACAACTCATTGGGTTGCTTACCTTCACCATTTAACGACAATTCCGGAAGTATGCCTTTAATAAAAAACATATCCGTTTCCCCCTTATATTTCACCGGCATTTTCCCCCGGTACTCACTTACGAAAAATTCCTTAACCAATTGCCATGTTGTGCCGGATACATTAATTTCACCGGCGATTCCCGAAGATTCCATTCTACTGGCAATATTAACGGTATCTCCCCAAATATCAAACGAAATCTTTTTCCTTCCCACCATTCCGGAAATCACCGGCCCTGTATGAATGCCAATGCGAAGCTCCCAATACTCTTTATGTTCCAGCATTTTAATCTCCCGCATATCTCTCATGTAATTCTGCATTTCAATGCCGGCCAGAACAACTTCAATGGGGTTGGTACTATTCTTTACCGGCAAACCTCCGGCACACATATAAGCATCTCCAATTGTTTTAATTTTTTCTATTCCATACTTCTCCACGAGCTCATCAAAATGAAGAAAAAATTGATCCAGTTCATCAATCAGGATTTCAGGATTTAATTGTTCAACAATGCGTGTAAACCCCTGTATGTCGGCAAAAAGAACTGTTACTTTCTGATATTTTCTGGATTTCTTTTTAGGCCCCTGATGAGTATAAACGATGGAATCCGAATCATATTGCACATGAATACGGTGGGCCTTTTCCTTAACTTTCATGGCCAGTGCAACTCTTTCGGCCGTTAGTATTTCTACCCTTTTCTGGATATATTTTCTAATCCAGAAAGCAACTGCTAAAATTAAAAAACAAAAAACAGCCAGCCCTACCCAGGTATATATTGTAAAAAATGAAATCATTTAGTATTTTTTCAGATAAAGTTTCCACATACGGGAATAGAGCCCGGAAAGTTCCTTTAATATTTTTTAAACAAAAGTCATCTCCCTAATTTCTTTATAACCCGATCAATTTAAGCTCTGCGACAAATTTAGATTACTTTCGCATCAAACTACTGTTTTTATTTGGATAACAAAACAACTATTATTCAATTTAAAAAAAAAGTCTATAAAAAAGCCTTATTTATCTACACTTTCAGGCAATTCAAAAAAAAGCTTCAAAATCTTTAATGTTTCCAAAAACAAAAATATTATCTTTAACCGATTAATTTGAATCAAACCGACACATGGAAAGTTTAATGCATAGTATTCTGGTCCCTTACGACTTTACCGAAGTAACCTTTAATGCTACGGCCCATGCTGTAAATCTTTCGAAAGTCCTTAATACCAACATTACTTTATTACATATTGTAAAAAAGGACACGGAAATTCAGGCGGCTGAGAAGAACATTAGAGAAGAGGCCACTAAAATCGAGAAAGAGTTGGGTGTAAAACCGGAAACTCTGGTAAGAGAGGGAACTATTTTTAAAACCATCAACGAAGTCTCCGAAGAATTGGAGAATGCTTTGGTAGTGATGGGAACCCATGGAATGAAAGGGATGCAAAAGCTGACCGGAAGCTGGGCCCTGAAAGTAATTGTCGGCTCAAGAGTTCCGTTTTTAGTCATTCAGGAACCTCCTCAAAAGAACGATTATACCAAAATTGTTTTCCCGGTTGATTTCAAATCAGAGAATAAAGAAAAATTACGTTGGGCAGAATATATGTCCCGGTTTTTCAAAACCAAAGTATATCTGTTCTCTTCCACTGCCAAAGATGGCGCCGTGGATGGAAGAACAAAAGCCAATGTGGTATTCTGCAAAAACTTCCTTGAAGAGAAAAGTATTGATTACGAACTAATTTTGTCGAAACACAAAACTTCATTTTCTCAGGAAACAGTAGAATTTGCCAAAAATAATCAAGCCGACCTTATAATAATTATGACCACGCGCGATATTGCGTTCCACGACTACGTGCTTGGTGCACAGGAACAATACATCATTGCCAACAGCGCAAAAGTGCCCGTAATGGTAATTAATCCACGCACCGATTTAATGAAGTACGGATACGGCGGTGGCTTTTAAATATTAGACTAAGATGATATCAGACTAAGGCTGTCTCAAAAAATGGGACAGCCTTTTCCATTTTCATGCAAATGGATGGTGCCAAACTGATTTTAATATAAGCTTAAACATCTGCATTTTTTTGTATTTTCGCAAACAAGAGGTCGATAAACCGAACCAAAAACAAAAGCTAAATATGGAGCTGATTTTTGCCACAAACAATCAACACAAAGCAACCGAAATCAACAGCTTATTAGGGGAGAATTGGGATGTGAAATCGCTTTCCGATCTGAATTTCAATGATGAGATCCCTGAAACAGGAGATACCCTGGAGGACAATGCCCTGGAAAAAGCAAGATATGTACATCAGTTATGGGGCAAAAATTGTTTCGCTGATGATACCGGTCTCGAAGTAGAGGCTTTGCAGGGAGCACCAGGTATTTTTTCCGCCCGCTATGCAGGAGAAAATAAAGACAGTTCCAAAAATATTGATAAGTTACTGGAAGAACTAAAAGGACAAAGCAACAGAAAAGCCAGATTCAGAACCGTTATTGCCCTTATTATTAATGGCAGGGAGTTCCTTTTTGAGGGAATTGTTGAGGGTCAGATTCTTGAAAACCGCAAAGGCAACGGAGGTTTTGGATACGATCCGGTTTTTAAACCCGACGAAACAGACCTTTCATTTGCTCAAATGCCTCTTTCTGAAAAAAACCTCATCAGCCACAGGGCCAGAGCAATAGAAAAGCTCATCGACCATCTCGAAAACCCGCTGACCAGCAACTCGTTAACAAAAACCCGCCCCCGGTGAAACAAGGTTTTTATTATCAAAGGGTTATGGTTATCAAACATCGAACCCCAAACTTTTTATTACCAAGCAGTTGCCAAAGTTTAACGGAGTATTGACTGAGGACATATAAAACTTAAAAAATGGTGCGCATAAAAAACCTTCTTTTCCTGATAATTGTCCTCCAATTCTCGTCCACTATGCGGGGCCAGGAACAATGGAAGACTTATTACTCCTACAAGAACTGTTTCGATGTAGCAGAATCATCAGACTTTTTGATTGGAGCCACCAAGTTGGGACTTATCCTTTACCATAAAGAATCTTCCTCTGTCAGCGTAAAAAACAAAAACAACGGACTCTCCGAATCGGGGATATCAGCAATTCAAACCATTCCGGGAAGCAACACCATTCTGCTGGGCTATGAAAACGGAAACATCGATATTATCCAGGACGGAACAGTCTTCAACATTCCAGACCTCAAAATAGAAAGTCTCTCAACCAGCAAACAAATCAATCATTTTCTCTCTTTCAACAACCGGGTTTTTGTCAGTACCGATTTTGGTATTCTTGAACTGGACATCGATAAAAAAGAAATTGCCACCACCCTAATAATCGGAGCTGAGGCCTCCTTCCTTAAAGTATCAAAAACGGCAATAAAAGAAGATTCCATTTTTGCGGCTACACAAGAAGGAATCCTGGCGGCAAATCTCCACTCCGAAGAACTGGCTTTTTATAAAAACTGGTCCCGAATATCCCAATCCGCAACTCCTTACTGTGATGTACTGGCCACAAACGATGCAGTTATTGGGGCTAGGGGCGAAAAAGGAGGCACCTGCAACCTGATAACATTCTCCCGATCCGGACAATCAACACAAGGAAACTTCGCCCGGTTTTATGGTTTATCAGCCTCCGAAAACCAGGTGTTTGTTGCCACCCGCGATCGGCTGACCATTCTTGACAACAACCTTCAGCTCACCCAGAATATTGATTCGGTGCAGATTACCGGAGAGGAATACCATCATCCCTCTTTTCGAAAAGCCATCGTGGGAAACGATAGCAAAATCTGGCTGGCCGACTGGAACGGAGGGTTGTTATTTCAAAAAAACAGCGACAATTACGAGCAGTTGCTGCCCCCCGGACCGGCCAGCAATAACATCTATGAAGTTGTCAAAACAAAAAATGCCCTCTGGGCCATCCCAGGCGGTTTTGGAGCACTGTTTGAGAATATTTGGAGGGCCCCGGAAGTATCTGTTCTGCAAGATAATCAGTGGATCATATTTAACCGAAGTAACACACCAGCTTTCGCTTCATCGAACTCCAGAGATTTAATAAACATTTCTGTAAACCCAGATAACCCGGACCAGGTTTTTATCGCATCGTGGGGAAATGGGTTTTATGAATTTGACAAACGTGAAACCGGAGAATACTATCTCAAAAACCACTTTCTGGAAAGCAACAGTGCGCTTCACAACTTCCCAACTGCCCCAATGGACAGATATACCAGGGTGTGGGCAATGACTTTTGACGACAACGGCAACATGTTTATTACCAACTCAGAAATAGATGAGGCGGTGGTTGTTTACAATCCTAAGGACAACACCTGGCAAAATTATAACTATGCAACCCTGGCCACCGACTGGAATAAAATTGCAGATATCCTCATCGATGATTACAATCAAAAATGGGTCTATGTTGTACACGGACCTGCCAGAGGACTTTTTGTTTTTGATGACAATGGAACCCTAGCAAATCAAAATGATGACCGATACCGGGGAGTCATCGCCCCATCGAATGACCCAGATCCCCGAAATGCGGGATTAATGGAACTATGGGACGAAAATGGAGAGGCCCTGACCAATTATGTATATTGCTTTGCCAAAGACAAAAATGGTTATATCTGGATAGGAACCGACCTTGGCGTGCTGGTTCAATACGATCCGGGAAATGTTTTTAACAAAGAAAAACCGGTATTTTCCCGCATAAAGGTACCCCGCGGCGATGGTTCCGGGTTGGCAGATTATTTACTGGAAGGCCAACGGGTAACCGCAATTGCCATAGATGGAGCCAACCGCAAATATATTGGTACCGAAGGAACAGGCCTTTATATTATTTCGGAGGATGGAATAAAAACGGTCGATCACTTTAATACATCCAACAGTCCTTTGCCCTCCAACAACATCTCAAATATTTTTATTGATGAAGAAAATGGTGAAGTTTTTATTTCCACCAATGAAGGACTCATTAGTTTGATGGGAGACGCAACACAGGGAGCCGATAATTTTGGTAAAATATATGTGTACCCCAATCCGGTACGCCCCTCCTACGAAGGAAACATTACTATTGCCGGGCTTATGAACCGTACCACCGTAAAAATTACAGATACCGCAGGAAACCTGGTCTATGAAACCATCTCTCTTGGAGGACAGGCACTGTGGAATGGTAAGAATCTTTGGGGTCAGAGAGTAAAATCGGGCATTTACATAGTTTTTGTCAGCACCCCCGATGGCAACATGAATGAATTTACTAAAATTGCGTTTGTCAGATAATTTTGTAAAAACAAAAAACCTTAATGATGTTGAAACAAAAAGTGGGGATTTTGGGTGGAATTTTAGTGTTTGCAGCAATCATTGCTGTGGTCTTTTGGAATCTGTACAGACATCAGACCTATAGCGCAGGCAACACCATTGATGCCGTGCCTGCTGATGCTGCTTTAATAGCAAAAATTAACGACACCGACGCATTTGTTGAATCATTAGTTAAAGAAATAGACTATCGGGAAGAATTGCTTGCTTTCGAAAGCATCTCTGAATTGTATGATTTATTTCATTATACTGATACGGCAGGATTTTTTTCAAACAATCCGGGAAAAGGCCTGCTGGATTCACCGGTTTATCTTTCATTCACAAAAATCGGAAAGGAAACCATTGCCTGGGTTTTCCATTTTTCGGTGATTCACAAAAGTCATCAAAGTCAGCTGAAAACATGGATTGAGCAACATCTGGCAGGAAAAAGAAATTATACCGGTTTTCCCATTTATGAGATAAATCCGTTAAAGGGAGGAGACCTAAAACTTTTTGCCACTTTCCAGAATGGAATTTTATCGGTAAGCCATTCATCTCTATTGATTGAAGCTTCCATCAGGCAGCAACAATCTGGGATATCATTAGCGAATGACAAGGATTTTTCAGCTATTCAAAAAACCACCAGCAACCGCGCCGACGGGTCTCTGTTTATCAATTTTGACAATATTCAGGATTTTACAGAACCATTTCTGGCCCCCGGGCAGGAAGACATTGCCTCTTTTATACAAAAAGCTGCCAGATGGAGTGCACTTGATATCCACATCAAAGAAGACGGGTTGATGGTAAATGGCTTTCTAAGTCCCCGAACCGACCAGGATTTTATTTCCCTCTTTTCAGGGGTAGAGCCCCGACGCTCCACACTCAACCAGATTCTTCCTTCAGACATTAAACTGTTTACCGGATACAATTTCTCAGATAAACAGCAGTTTATCGGCAACTTCGAAAAATACATTAACCAGTCTGAAAATGCATCCAAAATCGCTTCCCTTGAAAAGGATTTCGAAAATAAAACCGGAAAACCCTTTGTGGAGTCGTTTTTCGAAATCATGGATGGCGAAATGGCTTTTGCATGTTCAAATTTTAACGCCAGTAATCCAAACGAAGGCCGCTATCTCGTATTTCGCACCAAGGGGCAGGCGGCCACCATGCCTGTATTAAAAAAAATTCAGGACTATTACCGTGTCTCACAGGAGCCCGTAAAAAATTACCGTGTGGATGAATCTACATGGTTCCCCATTTACAGAGGATTTGACGGAGAACTTAACACCCTGATCTGGTCAAACCTGTTTCCGGATCTGCCTATGAAATACTTTTCGTTTTTCCGTAATTATCTAATTTTCGCAGACAGCGAAAAAACGCTGGAATCTTTTCTATACAACAATGTGCTTCACCGCACCCTCGAAAGTCATCCTTACTATTCCTCATTCGCCGAGAATTTCTCATACGAAGAGAATTTCTTCCTTTTTGCAGAAATTCCGCATATTTTCTCGTTTATAGGAAAAACCCTCAATCCGGAAAAATTTCATCCCACCAGAGAACAACAAAAAGTTCTTTTTAATTTTTATGCAGCGGGCATTCAGCTCTCCAATAGTTCAGGGTTGAATTATACCACTATGTATGCCAAACATGCACCCCACCGCGATAAGGAACCAAGAACCATCTGGCAAAGCAGGATAGATTCAATGGTATCCATAAAACCGGCACTCGTTGACAACCATTACACGCAGGAAAAAGAAATTATGGTTCAGGATGCCGGAAACAATTTATATCTGATAAACAATATGGGCCGCGTGCTTTGGAAGAAGCCCCTTGACGGACCAATAATGAGTGAGATATACCAAATTGATTTTTATCGCAACAACAAGCTTCAATACCTTTTCAATACGCCGACCAAACTATACTTACTGGACAGGAACGGAAACCATGTGGCCAAGTACCCGTTTTCGCTACCAGAGAAGGCCTCCAGCGGTCTCTCCGTTTTCGATTATGACAGCAACAGAGATTACCGCATCTTTTTACCTTTAAACGACCGTAAAGTATATCTTTTTGATAAAACCGGGGCCCGTGTGCCTGGATGGAACATTCCCCAAACTGAAGGCATTGTTAGTCAGCCCGTCCAGTTTTTTAGAAGCAGCGGAAGTGATTACATTATTTTTAGCGATAAATATCGCAATTACATCATGGACAGGAGAGGCAACAACCGCGTAACCCCTCAAAAAAGTTTTGTCAGAAATTCGAAAAGTCCTTTCTTTATTGAGCACCCCAATTCAGAAAATGCCGCCCTGGTAACCACCACCACCACCGGGGAACTGGCTAAAATAATTGTGCCCTCGGGAAGAACCATCATCAGCAACACCACAAATCCCGAAGATCCCAGTCATTCATTTGTACTGCTGCATCAAAACGATCCCAAATATGTGATAATTACCCCCCAACAAATAACCATTTTCAATTCAGAGTTAAAACAAACAGCCGCTCAAAAAACCGATAAAAGAATTCAGACAATTGGCGATGTTTATCAATTTTCGGCTACCGATCATAAAATAGGTTTGATTAGCGAGGATTCTTCACTTATCTATTTGTATAACAGTGACGGAAGCCTGTACAAAGGATTTCCATTAAAAGGCACATCACGGTTTTCTATCGGTTTTCTGAAGTCATCAGCCTACAGGTTTAATTTAATCACAGGAGGGGAGAACAATTACATCTATAATTACAGGGTGGAATAACGGTATCTTTCACATTTTTATATATTTTTGCCCTGCCCTGCATCCCGGGAAATGAACATTGAACTAAAAAATTCTTACTCAAACGTAATGCAATATTCATTTTTTGATTTTCTTTCACTGGTAGGCTCTCTAGGTTTGTTCCTCTATGGAATGAAGATGATGAGTGAAGCTCTTCAAAAGGTTGCCGGAAATAAAATGAGGGCCATTCTGTCAGCCATGACTTCCAATCGTGTGTTGGGTATTTTTACAGGATTCCTGGTCACTGCCATGGTTCAGTCCTCCTCCGCCACCACCGTAATGATTGTAAGTTTCGTCAACGCAGGACTAATTACCCTGAAAGAATCAATTGGCGTGATAATGGGCGCCAACATCGGAACCACTATCACCGGGTGGATTATTACCCTTTTTGGATTTAAAGTAAAAATCAGTGCCTATTCTCTTCCGCTTATTGGCTTAGGTCTTCCGTTTATTTTTTCAAAATCCGATACCCGCCGTTCCTACGGGGAGTTATTAATTGGATTTGCACTTATTTTCATGGGGCTGGAATACCTGAAAGAATCGGTACCCAATATTCAGCAGAACCCTGAAATACTAAGTTTCCTGCACCAATATACGGATAATGGGTTCTTTACCACCCTCCTGTTCCTTGGCATAGGCACCTTACTTACCGTCATTGTCCAATCCTCATCAGCAACCATGGCACTTACATTTGTGATGTGCAACGAAGGCTGGATAGAATTCAACCAAGCTGCCGCTATGGTTCTTGGAGAAAACATCGGGACAACCATAACAGCTAATATTGCATCATCTGTTGGTAACATCAGTGCAAAACGAGCTGCACGGGTACACCTGATTTTCAATATGCTGGGCGTTGTCTGGATGTTATCTGTTTTCAATAATTACACCGGACTCATAGACACAATCATAACCCGAAACGGTGGAGCCTCCCCTAATGAAAACCCTGCAGCCATTCCTATAGCTCTCTCCATTTTCCATACTTCTTTCAATATTTTAAATGTGCTCATATTTGTGTGGTTTACACCACTGATACAAAAAACCGTGGAATACATGGTTCCGAATAAATCAAAAGATTCGGATGAAGAGTTCAGGCTCAAATACATTACAACAGGAATGCTTTCCACCTCTGAATTATCGATTCTTCAGGCTAAAAAAGAGACCCAGTTTTATGCCAAACATGCAACTAAGATGTTTGGCTTTGTTCGCAAAATGATGAATGAGAAAAAGGACAAAAAATTTAACAAGCTCTTTTCAAAAGTCCAGAAATACGAGGGCATTAGCGACAATGTAGAGGTTGAAATAACCAACTATCTTACCCAAATATCGCAATACAAACTCAGCGAACTGGGAAGAAAGCGACTACGGTCTATGCTAAAACTCTCAGGTGACCTGGAAAGTGTGGCTGACTGCAATTTTAATCTGGCCCGGTCGGTCAACCGTATGCGGGAGAAAAATATCACGCTGAAAGAATCGGCAATGGAAAAACTGGAACTCATGTTCAATCTGGCTGAAGAGGCATTGTCCGTCATGCGGGAAAATCTTCAGCAAGACGAACTGATGGTTTCTCTTACCAAAGCAAGATTACTGGAAGATCAGATCAATAACTATCGCAACCAGCTTAAGAGTGAACATCTCGACAATCTGGCCAACAATGTTTATTCATACGAAGCAGGCATCATTTTCAACGACCTCTTCTCTGAATGTGAAAAACTGGCCGACTATGTTATTAATGTCTCCGAGGCTCTGGAAGAAGTAGGGATGTAAAAAACTGGTCTAACCTGCATTATTGCCGGGGAAATGAAAAGACAAAATTGAAATTGCATGGTTTCCCTTGCCATCCTCCATTCTCCCCGGTGATAAAACTTAAATGCCTGTCATAGCGAAGGAAGTAAAGTAATCTCTTTCCTTTAACCCGACTCTAATGCCAAAAAATTTAAATTAATTCTTAAATGTCTGATAATTCACGCTTAATATTAGCATAACATAACACCTGTAGATTTGTACCAACAATAAAAGGAAAGAAAAGTACAACCAAAAACATAAATGTTATGAAAGCATTCGTATTAAGTATCGCAATTATGGCAATTTCAATTGCCAATACATTTGCCATCACTGAAAACCCCGGTGAACCCGCTGTTGCCAATACCTGTATCTCAGGAGTAATTGTTGACCAGAATACCGGAGAAGCCCTTACAGGAGTAGAGGTAAAACTCAACGGAACAGACACCAAGACCTACACCGATTTTGACGGGAAATTCGTATTCGACCAGGTAAAACCCGGAAAATATTCAGTTGAGACAAATATTATCTCGTATCAACCAATGGTTCAATCTATCAATGTAAACACCAACGAGTTGCACGCTTTGA
>NZ_JADQBH010000112.1 GCF_016278715.1 Marinilabilia sp.
CAGCAAATACAGGTAAAGTATCTGGTCGCTCGCTGACAAATTGCTTTCAAACACCCGACGTTTCACCACATCAGCAATAAATCCAAGGCTGCGGGCAGAAATGTCAATTTCAGCAAATTTCTTGTCCTGACGCAAAGTCTCGACAAAGTGACTGACATACCTTTCCAAGTCCAGATTTTTTACTGCCAATCCGGTAACTTCCTCAAAGAGGTCGCAGGCACTGCGGATCATTTCCCGGCGACTTGGCTCAATGGTTGCCTGCTCGAACGGTAGGTTAAAATGTAACAGAATCTCCTGAATATGCTTCTTCAGAACAGCATTAACCCCCTCCAATCGCGCCACATCCATATAGTAATCACCACTGGCCTGAAGCGTCAGAATCTTCATTTTGGCATCGGAGAACAAGATACGCTCCATCTCAATAAGGATTTCACGCATGATGTTTTTCTCTTCCGGATCGTCCAGCACATAATGATTTGGATGGAAGGTTTTCTTATTATTGATGTATTTCAATATGGTAGCTTTGCTGAATCGCGATGCTACAATATTGAAATTAAGATTCCTAAGCTGAGGTATTTTCTTATAAATCTGTGGAAGCAGGTTTTCATAAATCTTGGTAAATGCACTACTTCGAACAAACTCTTCGACGTCGCGACAATCCCCGACATTACCCTGGAATTCAATCACTGAATTCTTAGAATCCCCGATGGTAGTTATTGAAACGCCACTCACCTGGGGAGAAGCATGGTAAAGCGAGCGATTTTCGTTGATAAGTAATGATTGATTGACCTTTTTGGCAAGACCACGAATCATTTCATAATCAGAAAATACAGCTTTAAGGAATTCAGCATCTTCTCCCGAATTGAGAATCCTGCTCATCAGGGTTGATATTTCTTCCTTGGGCTGAACTTCGCGTGCAGCCTGTAACTTCTTCCAGTAACTCAGGAACAAAGAAAATGCAGTGCGGACTTCATTTTCAAAGATTTCGTAGCTTTTGGCTGTTCCCTCGATGAAACCACCCAGAGAAAACCGAACCACTCCCGTTCGATAGGGTAACGCAGAGATTCCTCTTTCACCGGCTATTTTCTTGGCAAAATCTTCAAGGTCGTTGAAACTGCCAAAGTTCTTAAACAGCAAATTGAACAAATAAGAACCATCGGAATGAATAATAGAAACATCCTGGACCTCCAGATCCTTGATTACCTCTTCGGCAATTTTGGTAGCTGTTTTTAATCTCAGGTTTGATTCAGTTCTAAAATTCTTATTAATTCTGAAACGATTGAGTCCTTTAACCAGTTCACCTCCATAATAAATATAGAAAGGCACATCTTTGTATTTAAAGTCGTCGGGCAGCCCAAGTATATCAAGCTTAGCCAGCGACACCAGTTCATCAAGGAGGAACAGATGCATTGGGCTACCCTCGAAACCAGCCTTCACCGGGTCTCCTGTAGCCGTCTTTTTCTTGCCGTCATCGGCCAGAGAGCCAACCACAAAACTTTCAATCTGATTAACAATACGACTTCTGGAGGCATCCTTTGGCAACCGCGATTCCAGCTTGTCTTTTAAAGCTTTAGATTTGAGGCCAACCTCCAGCACAGCATTCAGAAAATAGAGAGAACTGCTGTTTCCTCTTACCGCATTGTTGCGCTTGCGTGAGTATTCAATAACCTCTTTCATGGCAGGTGTAGCCACCAATGCACCCAAACGATCGCCTGAACCGGCCAGGTTTTTAGTTGTGGAGAGAGACGAAACAGCCCTCATTTTGGAGTAAACATTCTCGTTGTTAAAAATATAACGGGAAATGGATCTCCATTTAGGCATCATCTCTTCCTTCACCTTAACACTGTCGGTGTAAGCCTCGTCGAGCAACAAAGTAATTTTACTGTTGTTGATAAACTTCAGGAACTCAATAAGGCTTTCGCGATTGAAATCACTGTATCCGGTTGGATTGGACGGATCGTTGATGATGATTGTCACATTCTCACAGAATCGATCCCACAGATTACCGCTTGCATCAAAGAGCTGCAATGTATTCTTAATGCGCGATAATTTGGTAAGTAACCGCTCATAATCAATTCGCTGATCTTCAAGATTCTCAATCTCGATATCGAAAGGATTGATATAAAACTTATCGTCCGAGAACAGGTCGGTATATTCCCAGGCAAGAACTTTGTTGTAAATGATATAAGGCTTCGGATTCTTGTCGCGATAAAACAACAAGTCTCTAATAATCATCTGCACATCATCGGCAATAGAGGTCTTATCCAGATTCCCCAAATCGCTGATAAAGCCTTTAATGATCTTCTGGTCCTCTTCGCTCAGCTTTTCAAAATCCTTGTAAACACCCAGGTCTATGAGCACATTACGGAACCGCCCCTTATTGTCGGACTCATTGTCCACTTTGGCAATGAATTTCTGATATTTTTCCATAAAGAGGTTTACACCGAAATTCTTATGGAAATGATTGTGCAGGGTCCGTTTGTAGTTGTCAGGAATAAAATTGATAATTGACTTGCAACGATCCAGAATTTTATCATCAATAGGTTTCACCTTGCGTTGCAACAGATACTCTCCATAGGTGCGAATCTGGTTACGACCACCACCTTCGAGGATGGTTGCAATCTGCAAAGCAGGGGTATCCGAATAAAAGTATTTACGAATACGGTCTTCGAAAGTATTAATCAGTTCTTCGTTTTGCTTTTCCCGTTTTTCGGGCGATGAAGCATTCTGAATAAACTGAATGAAATCGCGAAGACGCGCAAGTGAATATCTGTCTTTAAGAATCTGACGTGAAAAAGAATCAAATTTAAACAGATTGGTATTCTTAACCTGATCGTTGGTTTGTCCAAGCTGTTCTTTCTTTATTTCGTCCAGTTCCTGGTTGTAATCAGCAATTTTTTTATCGAGCAGCTCTTTGAATTCCTCGAGATTTTTGTTGTTCACATTCTCAAGAATCAATCTCAAATTGAGCTGAGTATTTGCAGGAGCTCCAAGCTTTTTGGTATGAACCTTATTCAGGGTGTTGATTACCCCGTTATGGAAACTAAATACCAAAGAAGTGTTGGAAGCATGAGACTCGGGGGAATCATCGACCACAACTATGCGCGAAATTAGCGGGAACCACTTAGATCCCGTGAACATATTCTTACGCATGTGCTTGACTTTCACCACAAATACACTAGCGGTGTCGTCCTGCATCTGCTCATACAATTCCTCTCCTTTAATGTTCTCAATCACACGCACAGAGCTGTCACCAAATACTTCACCTTTAATCATTTCAACAGCAGTATCGCTGTTACCGGAAACCACAGTGCGGATAAGTCCGTTAAGACCTTTAAAGTTGACAGCCCACTCAGTCCGGTGCAGGAAATTACTCTTTTCGGCTTTGGTAGTATAATGCGTACTCTGATTGATCATCTGCTCCAGAGTATCCATCAGATAATTCCAGTGTGCTTCGTCAATATCACCAATCACTCCTATCACATCGCGGAAACGACGTAACTCCACAGGAGCATCACCAATAATAACTTTAGCCAGAAAATCGATGGTTTGTTCAGTTACCGGAGGCGTTCCTACTGAAAAATCGTGTGCATTTCTGATATTATCAATCCACTTCTTCTGCTCTTTGTTCACCACATCATGGTCAGCGAAATAACCAAGACGGCGGTTAAATCCCTGTTTCAGTGAATTATAAATAAATGCTTTTGAGTCCTCGTGAGGATATAGCATCAGAGCAATATCCGAATAACCGGGAATTTCCTCGCGAAACTTAAGGAGGAACTTCTGTATTTCGGCCTGTTGCCGGGCCGGATCATTAGGTTCTTCATAACAAAGGCGTACGAAAGCCTTTAAGTTATCGAAGACGAAATTGGGCAGAAACACTTCTGCCCGTTCACCCAATGAGGCATAAAGGTCGATGTATTCACGAGCCTCTTGTCGTAAAAAAGCTTTGGGGACTCCTTCGATTTGCATAATAAATTTCAATTAAAAAATCCAGTTAATAAATATCCTTTTGTCCTGTAATTGGTTTTTGAACAAAGTACCTCGATTGACAAATCCTGGTTAAAGATTCGTCAATAAAAGCACCTTTTAATTTCAAAATGTTACAAATATAGATATATCAAAAATAATATAAAAGCAAAACAGGTCGATTTTCAACCTTAAACACTCATATTAACAGGGCTTAACAATTATTCTTAAGCATAAACTGTTATTTTTTTCTAATTCAATCATTAAAGTGACCAAAAGCAGGCATTTAATACAAAGAATAGATGTTTTCATACCAGGCGCCATTGCGTAATATTTGTGACCGACCGGTTTGCTTCTACATCTCTCCAAAAACTATCGGGAGCTTTTCAGATATTTATACAATTCACTGTCGGTAGAAAGAATAACATGGGTCTTCTCATCAAAGGTTTTTTCATAAGTATCCATGGATTTCATAAAACTGTAGAGACTTCTGGAAGCAGCAGATTTATTGTAGGCTTGAGAATAAATTGAGGCTGCCTCTCCATCGGCTCGTCCTTTGATTTCTTCAGCTTTACGGAACGCTTCTGACTGAATGGACTTCAGTTCACGTTCCTTTTCACCGTTAATTCTGGAAGCTTCTCCCTGCCCCTCAGACCTGAATTTATCAGCAATTCGGTAACGCTCACTTTTCATACGTTCATAAACCTGGGTACGAACATCTTCCACATAATTGATACGTTTCAATCTAAAGTCCATAATCTTGACACCCAGGTCAGCAGTCTGCTCATTGGCGGCCTGAAGAATCATGGCCTGAACTTTTTCACGACCCACATCAATCAGTTCCAGGCTGTCACCAATCAATTCACTAATCACTCCTGAAGATAACGGTTGGCGGTTACTGGTTCTAACTGCCTCAATAAGATTATGATTGGCAATAAAGTCTCGTGTTTCACCATCCAGGATATCATCCAGTCTTGACTGGGCGCCCAATTCGTTACGCAAACGCTTAAAAAACTGCAATGGATCTACAATCTGCCATCTGGCATAGGTATCAACAAAAATATACTTCTTGTCTTTTGTAGGAATCTGATTGGGATCACCATCCCATTCCATATAACGTTTTTCGAAGAAATTGGCAGTTTGAATAAAAGGCAGTTTGAAATTCAGCCCGGGATCGACAACCGCATTTCCGACAGGTTTCCCAAATTGAGTAATGACTACCTGCTCGGTTTCGTCCACCACATAAACACTACCCAAAATGGTAATAAACGCTAGAAAAACGACAACTATTAATATAATTTTATTTCGTTTCATGTTCTTTCTTTTATTGTGTACTGATTCTGTTGAATCATTCGTATTCGGAGTTGAAGGTTTAAAATTCCATTTGTCCTTAACTCCTTACTTTATTGCTGAGGAGCAATTTTTTTCACATTATCCATCTGCATCTGCAAAAGTGGTAACACATTGTTTCCTTCCTGGTCGGTAATAATTTTATTGCCCAACCTGGGAAGTACCTCCTGAAGGGTTTCCAGATAAATCCTCTCACGCGTTACTTCAGGAGCCCTTACATATTCGGAGTAGAGCTCATTGAAACGAGCTACCTGACCTTTGGCATTATTAACACGCTCCACGGCATATCCTTCAGCTTTTTGAATGGTTTCTTCGGCCTGTCCTTTTGCTTTTGGAATAACCTTATTGTATGCCGATTTGGCCTGATTAATAAGTGTCTCCTTCTCTTGCTGTGCCTCGTTTACCGCATTAAAGGCGGCTTTGACCGGATCGGGAGGATTAACATCCTGAAGCACCACCTGATCAATCTTAACACCAAGTTCATAACTGTTTGACAGTTCCTGAATCAAGACCTGAACACTGGAAGCAATTTCAGCACGGCCAACAGTCAATACTTCATTGACGGTACGGTCGCCCACAACCTGACGAACAGCTCCTTCAGAAACATCACGAAGAGTAGATTCAGGATTTCTTACTTTAAACAAGTATTTGTAGGGATCATTTACCCGAAATTGAACCACCCACTCTACATCGGCAAGATTCAAATCTCCTGTAAGCATTAACGATTCATCCCTTGTACCGCTTTTGGTATATTCGGAACGAACATTAGCAGAGGTGGTCCTAAAGCCAAACTCCAGTTTTTGTTGCCTCTCAACAGGCACTTTGTAAACCGTTTCGATAAAAGGAATTTTAAAGTTCAAACCCGGCATAACTGTTTGGGTGTATTTCCCAAAACGTACAATAACGCCGGCCTCTTCAGGTCCTACCTGAAAAAATCCACTCCAGGCCACAGCCACTATGATGATACCGGCTACAACTAACTTTATATTCTTTAGTACTGTTTTCAAAAAAGGAGGAATCTCCTGATTTGAGAATTCAAATTCACTCATAATAAAAAATTATTTCTCCCGCGTAATCGGGAATTACTTTCTGATAAGCTGTTTTATAGTAAAAAAATCGCATTAATGATTCTCCGACATCACTTGCAGGAAATTCCTTACCGCTTCCACCGTCTCCAATTTATAGGAAGCATTTGTATGTTTAATTCCCACTTTGATTGTAACTGCTTCGGGAGGCAGTTCTTTGAAAAGATATTCATCTGTCCAATCGTCTCCCATTGCCATAATATAATCGAACTTTTTATTAAGCAAATAACGATTGGCAGCCACACCTTTATTTATTCCGCCGGTTTTTATCTCCACCACCTTTGTGCCTTCCATTATTTCCAGATTGTGATTGGCCACCATGGTTGTCAGTTCGTCCTTGAGTTCTTTTGCACGCAACTCGCCCAAATCCGCTTCTGCCTTTTCGTAATGCCACACCAGTGAGTAATTTTTCTCCTCAAGGTAGGTTCCGGGCGTGCGAACCACAAAACTGTCAAGAATTGGACGCACCATAGGCATCCATGAGTTGGTGGCATTGGTAAGCATTTGCCACTCCCCTCCTCTTTCACGCATCCACACACCATGTTCACTGATAAGACTGACTTTAGAACCATCAAACCATTTGCTCAATGTTTCCTTATCGCGTCCACTAATAAGCACCACTTCGTTTCTATCATCACTGGTCAGCGCGTTTAATATGCCATGCAACGGATCATCTGGAGCAGCACTTGATTCGGCTTCACGTGTTGCTTTTTTAAAGTGTGTAAGGGTGCCATCATAATCGAGGAAGATAGCCCTTGATTTGGCTTTAGAAAAATCGTTAAGCAGTTTCTCACTAAGCTTAGGAGTGATTTTCTTAGCCAGAAAGTCAACCTGAATTTGCGCAATACGTTTAAGCGATGAAACAAACTGTTCTGCCCATTTGAAAACGTCGTAACGCTTCAGTCGTTTCTGAATGACCGACATCCGGGCACGTTGCTCTTCAATGGGCATTTCGAGTGCCTGTTTAATGGCATCGGCCACCTGACTTTCGTGGTTGGGATTGATCACAATGGCTTCTCCCATTTCTTTTACCACCCCTGTCATTTCACTAATGATCATCACCCCCGTCTGATTGGTTCGTGAAGCTACATATTCTTTGGCCACCAGGTTCATGCCGTCACGAACGGGGGTCAGCAATGCAACATCACTCATGCTGTAAAGTTCCACCAGGTTTTCGAATGGCATGGAGCGGTAGAAATACCATACCGGGGCATAGTTAACAGTACCGTAAAGACCATTAATCCGGCCAACCAACTCATCCACTTCCCGTTTTAACATTTGATACTGGGGCACGCTGTTGCGTGAAGGAACAGCCAGCATAACCAGTGTTACTTTAGTGCGGTACTCGGGGAATTTCTCAAGGAATTTCTCAAATGCTCTCAAGCGGTTTGGAATCCCCTTGGAATAGTCAAGACGATCTATAGACAGAATCAACTTTCTCTCGGGCGACACCAAAAAATATTTCTCCAATTCCTTGTGCAGGGTAGATTTCTCCTGCATGGGCTTGGAAATCGTTTGGATGGCCGAATCGTGGAATTTATCATAGTCAATTCCCATTGGGAAAGCATCAGCAAGAATGATTCTTTCATTAATATGAATCTGGTTGAAAGAAATTTCATAGCCAAATAAACGGCGAACACTGCTCAGAAAGTGACGTTCATAGTCGTAGGTATGAAATCCAATCAGGTCAGCCCCTAAAAGCCCCTCAAGCAATTCATTTCTCCAGGGGAGAATTCGAAAAACTTCGTACGATGGAAAGGGAATGTGCAGAAAAAAACCGATGGTCAAATCGGGCCGTTTTGCTTTAAGCATGCCGGGAACCAGCAAAAGCTGATAATCATGTACCCAGACAAAATCGCCCTCATCCACCACTTCAAGGGTTTTATCGGCAAACTTTTGGTTCACTTCTACGTATGACTCCCAGTACTCGGGTGAATAATCAACATATTGATTGAAGTAATGAAAAAGGGGCCAGATAGTTCGATTGCAAAAACCTTCGTAAAACGTATGTACCTCAGTGGCAGTAAGGGGTACGGTATCGCATCCCTCCTTATCAAGCAATTTTTCTATCTCTTTAAATTCATCTGCCGTATAGCTGTCGGTAGCAACTCCGGGCCACCCGATCCATCGACCTTCAAAATCCTTATAAACCGACTTCATACCGGTGGCCAAACCACCCACACTGGGTTTTAACAAAAATTTATCATCCTCCGAAACTATACTGAAAGGCAATCGGTTAGACACTATGTGAAGTTTTTTCATGGGTTTATGATTTTTTATTTTGCATTAAAGTATAGTGTTTTTTCTTTATTTTACAAACTTTGTATCGTCCAAAACAAACAAAAAACTGAAAAGATTGAACACACAAAAAAACATGAACAACCTTAATTACGGTGTTGTCGGTAACGGCAAAAGTGCCGCCTTGATATCAGATAAAGGATCGGTAGACTGGCTTTGTTTACCAAAATTTGATTCACCCTCCATTTTTGCTGCTCTTCTGGACAAAGAAAAAGGGGGCCATTTCTCCCTTGTGTCTGTTGCAGGAGCTGACATCACTCAAAGATATGAATTTCATTCCAATATTCTAATTACACGCTTCGAATGTGTAGATGGTATTTTTGAAATTCACGATTTCATGCCCCGCTATAAAACAGAGCACGGAAGCTATTATTTACCCCCGGATTTAATCAGATATATAAAGCTAATCGAAGGGAAACCGAAAATAAAGATTCACTTTGATCCCCGTCTGGAGTATGCCAAGTTTGACACACACATCACCTTTAATGGTAAGTATGTAAAAGCTTATACTACCAAAGGAAGCTATGACTCGCTGTATCTTTACACAAGTATGGACAAGCTTTCGGTGGTTGGTCAGTTGCCCATTACCATAGAAAAAGATGAATTTATCCTCATTAGCTACAACCAAAAGCTATTGGCCCAGGACATTTCCAGGGCTTACCTGAAATTGCAGCGGACAAAAGTTTACTGGCTCGACTGGGCAGAACGCACTACTAAATTCAAAAATTACAATGAACAAATCATGCGTAGTGCTTTACTGCTTAAACTTTTAAGTTATCACAAAAGCGGAGCCATACTTGCAGCAATAACCACTTCCCTGCCCGAAACCATTGGAGAAGTCCGCAACTGGGACTACCGTTTCTGTTGGATCAGGGATGCATCAATGGTGATTAAGGTAATGACTATGCTCGGCCACTTTAATGTAGCGCTTAAGTATCTGAATTTCATCATTGATTTGCTTCCCGACAAGGATGAAAAGATTCAAATCATGTATGGAATTAACGGGGAGAAAAAGCTGACGGAAACTGAACTGCCCCACTTATCCGGATACGAAAACAGCAAGCCGGTTCGTGTGGGGAATGCAGCTTACAAACAAAAACAGAATGATATTTACGGAATTCTGGTAGATGTCATTTATCAGCTGTTTCATCTGTTCACAACCTCATTGGAGCACAGCGAAGAATTATGGACCATTATCCGCAACATAATTAAGGTTGTAGAGCGCAACTGGCAAAAGCCCGATAAGGGAATCTGGGAAATCAGACACAGCACCAAACATTTCACCTTCAGCAAAGTGCTTTGTTGGGTTGCTGCCGACAGGGGCATTAAAATAGCCGAACTGTTGCACCAAACGGAATACATAAAAAAATGGAACCATCTCAAAGATAAAATCAAGGACGATATATTCAAAAATGCCTGGTCGGAAGAGAAGCAAGCTTTCACTCAAGCTTATGAAACAGAAGACCTGGATGCATCCGTCCTTCTGATGGAAGCGTATGGTTTCATGGAGGGTGATGATCCCAAATTTAAAAGTACCGTAAAGGCAATCCAAAAAGAACTAGAGCACAATGGTCTGATGTATCGGTATAAGAATAAAGACGATTTCGGACAACCGTCCTCGGCATTTACTATTTGTTCTTTCTGGTTGGTGAGAAGTCTTTACAAGATTGGCGAAAAAGAAGAAGCCAAACGCAAATTCGATGAACTACTGAAATACTCCAATCATCTGGGCCTTTTTAGTGAAGATCTGGATTTTGAAACCAAAAAAATGCTCGGAAACTTCCCGCAAGCATACTCCCACCTGGCACTGATTGACACTGCCATGCTGCTGGCGGGTGGAGAAATATCCAGCGAGGAGAAGATTTTGGGGAATATTTGGTGAGGAAATTCCTGATTGATTATAAAATTGGCAGGGGCTGCCCGGAGTTTTCCGTGCAGCCCCTGTTGTTTTGCAATAATTAAAAAAAAATCCCAATGGTTCTCACTAAATGCGGTGAACACATATTTTATTCAAAACCGATTTTTTGGGAACCCTAGAAAAGGACATCATTTTTTCTCTATAATAATCCTGTCCATCAGAAACCTATTTATATCCCCGTTCATATTTTCATTGTATGCTTGAAAACCTATTTCCAGTTGGTTTTTCCCTTCCTGAAGTTCAATTTCGATAGTATTTGTGGTTCCCCAGTTTGCCCATTCATCGTTACCCCGCTGAGGAAAAACTAAAGAAGAAGCAAATTCACCGTTAACAAACAAAGTACGAATTCCACATTTGTTATCAGTATTAACCGGGCCACTTCCATTTGCATAGCGAAATGACAGAAACCATTTACCAGATTCTGGCGCTGAGACAGAAAACTTCAACCGTTCACTCAGCTCATTTGAGAATTCCACATAACCTTCTCCCAGAAAACCCGGAACATTGCTATCGTCTGGCAAATTAAAGTCCTCTGCCTCCATTATCAGAAAGTTGCTTTCCGGGTTAACAACCGGCTCACCGAGGAAAGACTCCACGCCACCTTCGGTTTTTGCCAAAACCTGAAATTCGCTTCCTGGCTCAATATTTTCTGGTTCAAAACCTGTATTAGAAGTTTCGGCAATCATTTTACCATTGCAAAAGACCTGATAAGTCAACTTTTCACCTACAGGTGACCATGCAAGTTGTCCGTTTGAGAAGTTTACCACGGGAGTTTCCGGACTCACCATATAATCTGCCCGATAAAATTCTCGTTGCACTATATGATTATTCATCACCATTTTGATGGTATGGAATCCCATTAGATCGGCACTTATCACATGCTCATCCTGCAACTTGTCGTCAAGATAAAATTCGCTCACCTCCTCTCCAAAACCCTCCACCTCTATATCTAAAACGGCTTTCCGATATGGAAAATTCTCCAAATGATAGATCCCTGAAAAACTTTCAGGAATGACGGGGCTAAAAGAAAGATAATTCGTTCCCAGGTTCATCCCAAACAAAACCCTGTAGTTCATAGCCAGTTGTCCCGCGACACTCCACTGCTGCCAGTCGGAATTAATTTCCGTACCCGCAAAATCTCCTGTTTTTGCCACAAAGTTTTCCTTATTGGTAAGAAAAAGAGCCGCAGGCCTTAACAGAGAGGCGTATCCGTATTGCACCAAAGCACTATGCTTTTCTTTGACTGCAGCCAGTGTCCAATAGGCTTGCACAAACGGCCAGATACCATTGTTGTGATAAGGGGGAATGTTAGGAATCTGCGGCCAGACGCAAGGCGTTCCGTAATCCAGATTCGGAACATTGGTCAGCATTTGAGCCTTTTGCTCATCTCCTGCCACATCAAAAATAACCCCCAGAGCTTCCCCGAGGGTTTCCGGTTTTTCGGAGAGCATCATATGCCGATCACCATACAAGTATTGTCCGTAATATCCCTTTTCCGAAATCCAAAAATGCTCGTTGATACTGGTTTTTAAGCGTTCTGCTTTTTCATTCCAGGCAGGTGCATTTTCACCCAACTCCCCGGCCATTCGACCAAGAATATTCAGCGTCTGATAAAACACCATATTGGTACCCAGGTTCATTGAAGCACAGATGTCGGTGGGCTCCATCCACAAAGGATAGGTCTGCTTGCGCCAGTCCAAAAAAGATGATTCGCCCAAATAGAGTCCAAAATCCTCGTTCAAAACCGTTTTTTCATCGTCTTTGATGGTATTACTGATGATCTTGTACGATTTTTTTAACCAATCACGATCTCCGGTATATTTATAGATTTCCCATGCTGCAACAGACCAAACCACGCGGTCTGACGACACAGGCCAGGCACCACCGGTGCCGGTATCCTGGATTATCCTGCTATTTTTCACCTTACGCATCAGGCTGGTCTTACTCATTTCAGGTTCCAGCATCGCCAGTGAAAGATATACACTGTAACTTATATCACGGGTCCATACGCCAGCCCATTCTTTACCGGTCCGGAATGTTCCATCCTCCTCCTTTAATTTTTGCAGTTCATCCAAAGACAAATTGTAAATGGCATTTAGAAGGGGGTGATTACTCGAAAACTGCGGATATTTACTGTTATCATTTTCCGGTTTCCATTCCGAAGAAACATGTGCCGAAGGATCATAGTCATTAAACATTAGGGTGGTTTCGTAGATCCCATCTCCATTCTCATCCGTCAGTTCTGCCTGCGGATTGTTTACCAGGTTTTCGAAGTCCCAGTTAAGCGGATAGGCACTTCCGGCAATAAACAGGCCCTTAAAATCTTCTTTGTAAATTTTATTCCCGTGGGGGCCTTCATAAAAACCATTAGATTCAAAAGACTCCAGAACCGGTGTGAAATCCACCCTGAGTTTTACCGGTGTATTAGGGGGTACACTTTTATCAGCACTTACATCTGACCTCAGATCTGCCTGTTCTCCAAACGTCACATCAAGAACCACGGTATCTTTGCCGGCAGGATAAATATTTGCCCGATGATCTTTGTTATACCCCATCTCATTATCAGCGCCGTTAATGCTGAACTTGAATTGTATCGTTGGAGAAAAGGTCTGACTTTTATGACTCTGATAATCACTTACCAGATGATTTTCACTCCGGACGATAGCTGAATATTCGCCCTGCTCCACCCTGTCGGAATAGATTGTATAAGTCTCCGACTCATATAAAGGCGGGTTCGTATTGCAGGCTGTGACGCCTGTAAAAAACAACATGAGATAAAATAAATTCTTTATAGAATACATCGTTTTTTTTTTAGTTATTATTAGCTTACTTCTAATATTCGTGTTTTTTTGGCAAAATATTTTTTATGGCTTTCCGGAAGTTGCCTCCAATGGGTGTTACAAAAGTTTATAAGTTTTTTATCCTCCTGCGCGCTACCCCCTGACCCCCTTTAAGGGGAACCCCACGCGCGTATTCGATTGTTATTGGAACATTCGAAATTATCAAGTTCATTAAAACTGCGGGTGGGCGGTTCTCCCTTTCAGGGGAGTAAGAGGGGTATGCGGAGGTGGATATTAAAGAGGCCCTCATTTTAAAAAACTTGTTTGGTTCTGGCTTGTGCAGGTTAGGTTATGTTATTATAATTCAACAGTCATTCCTTCCACCGCAGATTGGGCCGGTACCTGAATCACACAAACCTTATTGTCCTTGTCATAATACCATGCCAGCAAGCCCTTATCAATTTTACGCTTCCCTTTTTTCAACTTTTCTCCTGCGGAGGTCATTACTTTTCGGGGTAGCTTGCCGGTGTGTATCCGGATTTTTACATCTCTTTCAACAGCCTGATAACCATTATTTGTTTCCTGACCTAACGTAATTTCAAAACTATTTCGGGTTGACTTGCTTTTAAAAGACCTTTTCGCAAATTCATCTTTTTTGTAATCGTTCGTTTCTCCGTCATCTTCGTAAACTTCAAAAGAAGCAGTGCGATTGATGCGATCCGGAAACACATTATAGGTTAATGCATATTCAGGATCTTCATGAATGTATTGCATCACGGGCATTGTCGGGACAACTGCACCCTGTTTTACAAAAACCGGAATGGTTTCCAGACTTACAGGGTATTCAATCCACTGTCCACCCTGATAAGCAATCTGTGGTTCATGATAATCGTACCATTCGCCCTCGGGCAGATAAATTCGCTTAACTGCGGCGGCCTCCTCGAGCACCGGTGCTACGAGCAACTCTTCGCCAAACATAAACTGGCTGCTCAAATTCTCGGTTTCCGGATCTGAGGGATATTCAAGAAACATGGGACGCATCAGGGGAAACCCTTTATCATGAGCCTCGCGTGCATAAGTATAGATGTAAGGAAAAAGAGAGTATTTCAATTCAATGGCCGCTTTACTTGCAGCCTCCACCGCTTCTCCAAACAACCAGGGTTCTACGGCATTGTTCCCTTCATGGTGTGCTCTGCTTAAAGGATTGAACACTCCAAACTGCATCCATCGGGCATACAGCTCCCCCATTGCATCGTAGTCCTCTATATCGCCACAATATCCGGAGATATCGCTACTCCAGAAAGGGATACCTCCAAGTCCTGCAGAGAGCCCTACCGTAATTTGGTTGGCCAGTTGAGCCCAGCCTTCTGTCACTTCATAACCGTTGCCTGCATCTCCAGACCAGCCAAAAGTATAGCGTTG
>NZ_JADQBH010000144.1 GCF_016278715.1 Marinilabilia sp.
CATCAGAGATAACTGTTCTCAATGACTTCACGGTCAATGGTACTTTGAGTATTCAGAATGGTGTTTTTAAAATAGGAGATGATTTCTCCGCCAATGGAGTTGATGTTACCGTTAAAGGCAATGCCTTGATTCATGCAGGCGCAAACATTGTTACAGGCAGTGCTAATGCTCGCCATTCTTTTAATCTTTTCGGCGATTTCACAAATTCAGGCACTGTTGCGTTTACGAACCGCACAACACCTGACTATTCCAATGAAGCCACCGATGGGATTGTCGATTTTAGGTTGGTCAATAATTCGGAAGATCAGATAGTGAACTGTAACGGGACGACGCGTTTTTACCGAATAGCCATTGAAAAAGGAGTAAGAGCCAGACAGGCTGTTTTCAATGCTTCGTCGGCAACATATTTCTCTCTTTTCGGGGCTGCTTCTATGGAGAACTCCGAAACAGTTAATAACAATGCATTTGGTTTGATTTCAGGTACCGCCAAACTTGGACCTAACATCAATATTGAGATGCTGAATACCTCTGGGAATTATCATATTTTTCCTAATGCAGGCCTCTGGATTGACGGAGCAGTAGTCCGGAAAAACAGCGGTAACGCACTGGTTTCCTATGGAGAGTTGAAACTTACTTCCGGTTTGGTCGAAGCGAAGGTGCCCAGCGGTATTACAACACGTTTAAATGGAATTGTCCATATTGAGGGAGGTATTCTTAATACCAATCAAATCAGGACTTCTGTAATGGGGGACGAGCACAATGGGGCTTATATTCAGTCGGGAGGTGTTGTAAATCTTTTGAGCGGAAGTACCACAACCGATTATTACGTTTTTAACTTAACGCATGAGGATAATTCATTTGAAATGACCGGTGGAGTGTTGAATATCAATGCGGCCAATTCAAAAGGAGGCATATTTATTAACTCCAAGCCCGGAAATTTCCAGGTATCAGGGGGACGGGTAGTATGTAATATCGGAAACAATCATGATTTTGTTATTACATCGAGGGCTCCGTTTTACAATCTGGAGTTAACAAATTCCTCAGGCAATGATGTCCCATTTATACTGAATGAAGGAATTGATGTGGGGGCTGGTGATGAATATTTGGCTGCACAACCTCTTATTGTGCTCAACGATCTGATTATTGGAGAAAACTGTTTGCTCGATCACAATGGAATGGATGTTACCATCGGACGCAACATGCATATTGATGCCAAAGCTACGGCCGGGCCGGGTGTGCTACCTCAGTATAAAGGGTATTTATTTGATCCTTCAAAACCGAATACTACACTTTTCAACGGAACACAGAACGGTGAGATTTTTATTGGTCATAATGTGGAGGACGGGTATGAGCAGTCATTTTGGAATATAACCCTCGACAAAAGTGTCAGTCGTAAATTAACCCTGACTGGTGATGCAGTAAAACAGGCTGGTAATGTGAGTACAGCTTTAAACTCCAGACTTATTCGCGTTGAGAATGAGTTTAAAGGAGAAAGCGGTATTTTTGATCAGGGGAATTACTCAGTCGGGCTTTTAGGTTCAATTAGTCTAAAGGCAGAGGCGGTTTGCGGTGTTTATCAGCATGGGACTACTCATAAGGATGCAATAATAATGCTTAAGGATGGAGATGTGCAGATAGATACTGAGCAAGGTGCTGAAATTGGTAACTTACAATTGAATCCTGTTCCTGTTGATGCTGTTGTTTCGATTGATGGGGACGTAGTTGTTCACCGAATCGCATGGCACAACGGACGTATCAATATCGGTAGTAACCATCTGACCGTAGATTATCTGCATCGTGATGGTTCACTCAATCCTTATACTATTAGTGACGGTGGAGTTGGTCAGATGATAATTACCAATGGAATGGCCTCGGATGGGGGCGTGTCTCTTTATGTTCCTGAAAATTCCGAAGGCGATGACATTGCCTTCCCATTGGGTGTTGGTGATTCAGGAACTGAGCCTGATTCAAAATATACGTTTGCCCGCGTGTCATTGAATTCCAATACTGACGATGGTTATATTACTATAAACCCTGTTGACCGGGAGTTGCAAACGGCCGATCTTAATGCCGGAGATGTACTTTCCTATTATTGGCGGGTGCGGTACCACGGATTTGACCAGCTTCCACTGGTAGAATATCTGTTTAAGTTTTATGATGAGGATGTTCAGGGAAACAATAGTGTTAACTATTTTCCCGGAAGTGTACTGGATGTAAATCCATTTACCCGTTCTGTGGAAAATGATAATTCAAAAGTTGACGAATCTACAAATACCATTCTTTTTAACGGAACAGGCAGTGGTTTCGAGTTGACCGAGTCGAACTATACTGCTGGCGGTAAAAACTGTTTCTCGGGGGCTCCGTTGGTTTTCTATACAAGAGATATTCGAAGAGAACCTCGTTGGACTGAGTCAAATGCCTGGACACGGAGTGATAAACTGAAAGATATTGATGGCAACGGAAGTATCGACGAATATGAGTATCACGATTCAAGGCAACAAGGGGTGAACGATTATCCGCAGGCAGGAGATGTTGCTGTGATAGGCTGGGTACCCTGGGGAGATACTGAGAGCAGCGGGAAAGAAGGAGAACCTCATGGTATGTGGGTGGATAACAACAGTCAGGCTTGCGCCGAATTGATCTTTTCTCAAATGAAAGATGCGGCTGGCAACCCCGTGCCTCGTGTTTACCGTTCTAATTTTCAGTTCAGGCCTACTTTATGTATTAATCTGGCTGGTCAGCTGACAGCCGGAATGGTGCGAGGCGAGGGTATGTTCTGGAACCGCTGGTCCGACCCCGATTTCTCACTGATGGATATTGGCGAATTTGCCCAAAACGATTCGTCGTATATTGTTTATGAGAATAACTGGAACAACAGAACATATAATAATGCGCCAGAAGTAGCACCCAATCTTTTAATTTCGAATGATGGTTGGGGGCAGTATGATAAAAATGTGACCTTTCCCAACGATATTGAAGCTACCGGTAATTTTGAAATTCTGGGAGACATGAATCTTATTTTGTCCAATGGGGCAACGGGAGATATTACTGTGGGGCGCGACCTGATGCTTTTCGAGTTCAATTCGGCTTCAGAGGGTGAGAGCAGTGGTGGTGGAGCTAGTATTCACTTCCCCAACAGTATGGAACGCAATATTAGAGTTACTCGCGATTTAGTTCTAAAGAACCGTGGTGCTCATATATTTGTAAATAATCCTGATGCTACAGTTAATGATCATACGATTTCGGTTGGACGAAATATAATTCAGGAATCGGCCGGAAACGGTGCTGATGGTTTGCAGTTCTTTACCAATCCTAATCAGGACAGAATTACTTTGCTCTTGAATGGCAATGAGAATATGGTATTCAATCATGTGAATGGAGATATTCCGGATTTTTATCGCATTATTGTCAACAAGGGCTCCGGAATCAATACCCGTGCTCAGTTTAATGGCGATTTTAATCTGCACGGAACAACATCAGGAGCCGGGGTTCCAAAAGCAATGGACTTGCAAAGCGGCTTGTTAATCATGAATCATCCGGATATCAACATTGACCTCTCTACAGGTGACGATTACTTTGAAGTTAAAAATACTTCAGGGCTGGAAGTTCGTCAGGGACAATTGAACATTAAAGGAGGATCCGGTTTGTCCCTGGATGGTTTGTTACGTGTGTCAGGAGGTACTTTTGATATGAGTGGTGGTGATCATCCTGTTGTTTACTCGGCATCAGGCAATGCCCGCATTGAGATTACAGGTGGTTCACTGCTGGTAGGATCACAAATTCGGCGGCCTTCAACAAATGATATGGGCGTACTTCAGTATAGTCAGCGAAATGGCTCTGTGGTTATTGGAACGGATGCCGGAGGCCTTGCCTCCAGAGGTATGCTGGAGATCCTTAATGCAGGTAGTGAGTTCAGGCATACAGGCGGAAGCCTCCAGATTCTCCGACAGAATGGTGCTTTTCCTGCTTCTCCTGCTCTATATCTGGCTCCGGAAACATCAGTTGTGGCCGGTAGTGAAATAACACTCTTTGGTTCGTCAACGCCTGTTGGGCAGACGAAATTTGGAATTAGGGCCGGAATTCCTTTGAACAGACTGGTTGTAAATGGCGATAACGCTCCGGAAGTTCAATTGAATACTGAGAAATTAGTAATGAATGGCGACTTGCAGATCAATGCAAATGCAACTTTTGACGCCAGGGGACTTGACATGGAGTTATCAGGAAATTTCGTTAATCATGGTGACTTTGTGGCTTCGGGAAATGAGGTTTCATTTATTGCTTCATCCTATCAGGAAATAGAAGGTAATACCATTTTCTACAGTCTGACAAAGAATGGTTCTTCCTCATTGACACTGGCTGCCGGCACAGATATAACAATCGATTATTTGCTGGATCTAAAGTCAGGGGTAATAGATGACAATGGAAATAATATTTTCGTTTTGCGCAACGTGCACAACAATGGGGAGTTTGTGAGTGGAGTCACCGGCAATGGGGTGGTGCTCAACGGTTCCGTTTCTCAGAAAATCACCGGTGAGGGAAGTTTTGATAAGCTCTGGCTGGAAAACAGCGCCGGGTTCACTCAGGAATCCGGTAATGTAATAACCATCAAAGAAAATCTTCAATTGGAGGCCGGCGTCTTTGATGTAGGGAATAATGAAATTGTATTTGAGCAGGGAGCACAAATCTCCAATACTCTTGGACAATTTTCGGCTGACAACATGATTCAGACCAATGCTTCGTTTTCTGACGGAGGTATCAGGAAGTACCTGAATCAGGGGGCTGTTTCATTTAGTTTTCCTATTGGCAGTCAGGGGATTTACACACCGGTGGAACTCATGATGACAGCTAATAGCGCCATCAACGGATACTTGCGGATTAAAGCTTCCAATGAAGTGCATCCCAGTATTGTTGACAATCCCGAAACAAGTATGGTAGAACCAGCCAATGTGCTAAAGTATTATTGGGTGGTTGATGCCGGGGATATAACCGATTTTCAGGGTGACGTTACTATGAGTTATTCGCCCTCTTTGATTCAGATTGCGGAATCTGGCTTTAGCTATTCCGACTATATTACTGCACGTATTCTTTCCAGGGGTGAGGGAGAATGGAATAAAAATATAGGTGTTGTTGATACCGATGCGCACAGGTTGACCTTTGGCTTCAATGCAGCTACCGATGCTGATGGAATTTCCGGTGATTACACAGCCGGTATTGATGAAGCGATTCCTGATCAGGTGCCGGTTTACACTTCCGTGAAGGATGGATCCTGGACTGATGTTTCAGTATGGAGCCCGGCTCCTCCATCTGGGGGGCCAAGAGGTGCAATCGTGGTTGTCAGGCATGATGTGACAATTCCGGTTGATTATGTGGTTGCTTACAAGACCAATTTGGATGGAGCTTCTAATGGTCGTCTTTTGATTCCCGGAACTGAAGGTCACCGCCTGGGAATAGTGGACGGTACCGGTACGCTTTATGTCGAAACGGCAGGTGTTCCAGCTGGTGAATATTCAACTTTCTTTGCCGAAGGTGGAGGAACCATTGAGTTTGGCGGAGAAAATGTAAGTTATCCGGTTCTTGGAGGAATCTATGATGTGAATAACCTGAAATTTTCCGGTTCCGGAGTTCGTGAATTTCCAAACGACCTTTTGCGCATTAAAGGGGATCTGATTATTGATGGAGACCCGGCTTTACTCGTGGATAACCGATACGATAAAACTATTTCGGTAAAAGGGGATATTACTTTTAACTCAGGTGTTTTTGGTGCAGGTGAAGGTGCCGACGCAGTTGTTGAATTAAATGGAACTGCTCCACAGAGCATTCAGGGTGCGGTTGCTTTTACCGGCGAAAATGCTTTTTACAATTTGAAAATGAATAATTCTAACGGGGCGGTGTTTACCAGTCCTGTGGAAATCAGTAATATTTTGACCCTTCAAAGCGGTCGGATTGCAACCAATTCGGGAATTCTTACCCTTACCAACTCTTCCGTAAATGCGGTAGTGGGAGGGGGATCTCATTCCTATATCGAAGGGCCGATGGTTAAATTCATTAATCACAACAGCTCTTTTGATTTTCCTGTGGGGCATTCAGGTCGCTTTGGTAATGTGCAGGTTTCTAATACCAGTACATCAGGGGTGTCAGCCTGGCAGGCCGAATACTTTAATGTAAATCCCGGTACCAACGGGTTGAATCCGGAGAGTTTTCAATATCCTGTGGCATTTGTCAGCAGAAACGAATACTGGCGTGTGGCCGGGCCGGAGAGTGGAAGGGCTTATGTATCCGTTCGTTGGGATAGTCAGAGTGGCGTTTCTTCCAGCCCTGATGAAAGAGATGAACTGAAAATGGTTGGATGGAAAGATTATACTCCCGACGATAAGTGGATCATGGTAGGAGATGTTGTGTTTGATGGAGGCCAAAATAACGGAAGACTTCGAACCAGTTCTCAGGCTGTATTTAATGACTTTAGTGATGGAAACTTTTTTACCATTGGAGCCATTTCTATTAGCAACTATCCATGGCTTGGGTACACAGACGATTGGTTCGATACAGGGAACTGGCAATCGGGCAATATCCCTTCATCCAATACCGTGGTGGACATTCCTGCCGCCGGTGAGGTTGATTTTCTTCCGGTGGTAAATGGAGATGCTTTTTGTATGGATTTGACCATTAATTCCAATGCGACTGTTACTCTCACTGGGGGATCTACTTTGAATGTAACGAACGAACTTGTTAATGAAGGAGAGATAATTCTTATGTCCACTCCGGAAGCTATTTGGGCTCTTAATGTACCGGTAGGTAATGTCAATTCAGGAATGGGGCGGATCGAACTTCCGCTTAAAAAAGACCAGTGGTACCGTCTGGGGCAGCCATTTGCTTTTCCTACAGGTCTGATGTATGACGCTGCTGATGTTGGCAGTTGGGTGTACCGAAGTACTACGCAATGGGAACAAATAACAACCAACAGTGAAGTGATTGACCCCATGGAGGGGATAATGGTTCTCTATGAGTCGGATCATATCCTGTCATCCTTCGGTCAGTTGAATTCGGGCCCGATGCACTGGTCTATCCCTTATGGACGGGGGTACTATCTTTTCTCTAATCCTTATCCTTCTTCCATAAAATGGGATATCGATAATGTGGAAGACACCGGCGTTTCCATAAGCGATAATTTATCTTCAACTATTTATTACAGAGTTTATGCCGGTAGCCAGGTGGGAGATTATATGATTACTTACAATGGTTCTACAGGGGTGTCAGTCATAGAAGATGGCGGAACCTTGCCAGGAGGTTACACCTCGCAGAATATCGGAACTATTTCTCCACTTCAGTCAGTTTGGGTAAAGGTGAATGATTCAGAATCTGCAACCATCGATCTTTCGAACAAAGCGCGTGTTAGTGATAATTCGTTACCGCTTAAAAGTGCTTCCTCTGAGGGGGGAAGGGATATTATCAGAATTGTTCAGTCCAATAACTTAATCTCGGATGTGGCCATAGTTTATTTTGATGAGGCTTTTGATAGCGGATTGGAACGCTCCGATTCGGAGAAAATGTTTAATACTTCCCAACAAATACCCGAAATCTTTACCCGTCTTGGTGATAAAAGCCTCTGCATGAATGGGCTTCCTGCTTTGGGGAGTGATGGCATCAGCATTCCTTTGAGCGTTAAAATTCAAACAGAGGGGAATGTTCAAATGCGTGTTGCTCTTGATGAGTTTTCTAACCAATTTGATGTACTGCTGGAAGATAAAGAGACAGGAATTATTTCTGATATGCGCGAAACGGATGTATATAGCTATTCACCGGTTATTGGAACCGATCATGACAGGTTTGTTTTGCATATACAACCTGTTCTTGAAGTCCCAACAGGTTTGAAAGGAACGGATTCCGGCCATTCAGATGAAATTCAGATAATCGGTTTTGAAGATTATGCAATTGTGAGAATTCCTGAGCCTTTAATCTCTCAAAATGGTGCTTCGATTGAGGTGATGGATATGAATGGTCGCGTGGTTACCGCCCTGGAGAGTATCAAATCGACAGAAACCAGAATATCATTACCTGAAAATAGTAGTGTATATATTGTCAGAGTTAGAACAACTAACAGTGTTGCCTCTAAAAAAGTTGTGAAACCATAAGGTTGAAGAATACCTTAAAGAAAAAGCCTCTGTAAGGATTATACCTTTCAGAGGCTTTTTCCTGCTGAAATACTGCTTTCTAAAGGATAGAAATGTTGGATTAAAAAACCGTTTTGTCTGGTTAATGACACAAGCCCCCGGAGGTGGGAGACAGTATGGTAATTATAAATGCAGTTTATGGTATTAAGCCATGGCCGTGGTGACAGAGGTGTAATCCGATGCTTCAAATTGTAAATAGGTTTTATGAGATTAGCACCCGCGCTTTAGCCGGGTGTTCCAGAGTATCTGCCCTGTTGTAAAATTTCGATGCCACCATATCGCTGATGTTGTCCCGTTGAAGGCCATTTCTTTCACATATAAAAACTTATACGCACCTGATTTATGGATTATCAGGGTTGTTAATATTTGGGAAATATGTTAAAAATATGTTTCTTTGAATTGTAGTAAATATACAAAAAGTCAGGAAAATGAGAACTGCACACTCTTTAATCGTATTAATGTTATTGGTTATAACATGTGCCAACGCACAAAGAAGTGTTGGATTTTTAGAAGACTTCAAACCAACTGAAAGACTCTTGCATCATTTTTATAAGCCTGATTTTAATCAGGTTAAACATCATTCAAAATCAGAATCTGCCTTCTTTGCAAAAAGGAATTTGTTAAAAAGCAGTGGTTCTGATCTACAAGTTGATTCGACGTATTCATATAAATATATTTCTGAGACAGATTCCACCCTTGAACAGAAGGTTTTATATTTATACGATTCTTCCGGCAACCGGACTTTATATACAAGATATTCTTGGGATATTGAATCAGAAAAATGGGTTGGTAACCGGAAAGAAGAATGTACCTATGATTCTTCCGGTAACGAGACTTCATATTCGAGTTATTCCTGGGACAATCAGAACGAAGAATGGGTTGGTAACTTGAAGAGTGAATTTTCCTACGATTCTTCCGGTAACCGGACTTTACAAACAGTTTATTTCTGGGACAATCAGAACAAAGAATGGGTTGGTGAAAATAAGCGAGAATCTACCTACGATTCTTCCGACAACCAGACTTTAATAAAAGAATATTTATGGGATAGTGAACTCCAGGAATGGGTCGGTAGCTCAAAAACCGAAGACACCTACGATTCTTCTGGCAATCTGACTTTATCTATGAGTTATTCCTGGGACAGTGTACTTCACGAGTGGATCGATGCCTCGAAAATCGAATACACTTACGATTCTTTTGGTAATAGGGCTTTATATGTGAGATATTCATGGGACAGTGTACTCCAGGAGTGGATCTATAGCTCGAAAATCGAATACAATTACGATTCTTTTGGTAATAGGGCTTTAAATGTGAGATATTCATGGGACAGTGTACTCCAGGAGTGGGGCAGTAACTCGAAAGAAGAATACGCCTACGATTCTTCCGGTAAAATGACTCTATATGCGTTTCATTACTGGGACGATTTACTCCAGGAATGGGAGGGTGTTTTGAAGGTTGAATATATTTATGATCCTGCTGGCATTCAGAATGTAGTGTTTGATTATTTCTGGGACAATCAGAACAAAGAATGGGTTGTTACTGGTAAAAATGAGTATACCTACGATTCTTTTGGCAACCAGACTTTAATTTCAGAGTACTTCTGGGATAGTGTACAACTATCATGGAATTTAGACAAAAAAACTTTTTATTATTATACTGGAATCGCTACGGTTGCTGAAAATGAGATGCTTAACGAGAAGCAGGAAAAGGATCTGGATAAAGTAAATGTATTCCCAAATCCCGCCAGTAGCCATATTTCAGTTTCGGCTGAAGAAAGCATATCGCAAATACAAATTTTTAATTTAGAAGGGAAAATGGTAGACGCTTTAAATGTTAACGAAGTTGACACCAGTATTAATATTAATCACCTTAAAAAAGGTTCATATTTGATGCGCATAGAGCTTAAATCCAGTATAATAACAAGGCGAATACAGGTTGTGCGATAAAGCTCCTTTTCCTTATGAAAATAAAAATCCCGGCTGAGGCCGGGTTTTTTATTTTGTGGAAGCATTTTTTTTCAATGAGTAATTTATAAAAAACGGACGTAGGTATCTATCATTTAATATTTACAGAAGACCATTGGCTGGCGCTTTCTCTGTCCTTTTGCATGCCATTTTGATGACATGTTGCATTCGGCATTATTTCCTACTACCCCTCGTTTCCGAACGAGGGGTTCTTTTTCACTCGTCTCCGACGACAAAAAGTATTATTGAGTTATTTAAAGATGAATATGTCAATGTGGAGATTTGTTTGTTTTTGAATTGTCGTTAGAAACGACGGTTTATAAACCCCCCGTCCGGATACGAGGGGAAGCTAACAGTTTTATGAGATTAGCACCCGCGCTTTAGCCGGGTGTTCCAGATATCAGAAAATATTGCATTGTAGCCGGCTTCAAGCCGGCTTTTGGGAAAAATCAGAGATTGTCAGGATTATCAGGAAGCCGGCTAAAGCCGGCTGATTTAACTTTTGTGCTGTGTGAGAGCCACCATGCTGAAGCATGGTGCTATTCTCATATTTTAGTAAGGACAGGAATTTTTGGCTATGGACCAAAAGCTTGTATGCTCTCAGCCTCAATCTCAATCTTAACCTCAGTCTCAGCCTCATTCTACGAATCTCCAGCGTGCCATTAACCAAACAGCTAAGAGCTAAGAGCTGCGAGCTAACAGCTATCCCCTTCTATTTCTCCACCCTTATTCTTCCATCCACCACCCGTATCTCTTCCATGTTCCCAATCAATGGATTCAGATCCATCTCTTTTATTTCGGTGGCATAGCGTAGCAGTGTTGAGAGGCGGACAATGATTTCCACATATTTATCTTCGTTGATGCCTTCCTTCCCACGGGTGCCCTTAATCACAGGATATGCTTTCAGACTGCGAACCATGGAGCGGGCTTCATCGAAGGTGAGGGGTGCCAGACCGTAAGAGGTATCGCCCAGCGACTCCACAAAGATGCCACCCAAACCACACAAGATGACGTGACCGAAAGTGGGCTCATATTTGGCACCGATAAACAATTCTGTGCCGGTTTGCATTTTCTGGACCAGGACCGATTTTACTCCTTTTATCTTGCGCATCCTGCGATATTCCGAAATGAGGTGAGCATCCGATTTAATATTGAGGGTAACCCCGCCCACATCTGATTTATGAACCGGGCCTATGACTTTCAGGGCCAGTGGATAATCAAATTTGCCGGCAAGCGTGAGTAGTTCTTTCTTGGAAGTGGCGATGCCTTCTTTTACGATAGGAATGCCCGCAGCCTGCAACAGTTCGTTGATGGTAGCGGGGTCAAGAAACCCTTCCGGGGCTTCTTCTATAATGGATCGGATGGACTGAATGTTGATGTTCTTTTTAAAAATATCTTCATCGGCGGGGCAGGGTGTTTGACTGATACTGGTGAGGGCACGGGCAAGCACCACCTCATCGGGAAAGTTGATGTGTCCGTGAGAAAGGAAGAATTCCACCTCTTCACGGGCACTGCTAACGGACGGAAGAATGGGAAATACCGGTTTCCGGCATTGTTTCATCTTCTGATCTATCATTTTGTAGGCATCGAAAACACGCGAAAGTCCTGTGCTGCCAAAAATGACAATCATACCATGTATGTCATCCATTTGTGTGTCACAATATTCGATGACCTGTCCAAGCTGTTCCGCAGTTCCGGTGGCCAATATATCGATGGGGTTGGAAGCTGATGAGCCGGGGTTCAGGATCTTCAGAATGTCATCCTGAGCTTTACCTTCGATGGCAGGAATGTTGAGGCCTCCGCCCGAAAGTGCATCTGTAAGCATCACGCCCGCCCCTCCTGCATGGGTGATGATGGCCAGGTTTTTCCCTTTCAGTTTCGGGTAGTTAAAAACCGATGCAACTGTGGTTAGTTCTTCTCGTCCAAAGCAGCGTACAATACCGGCTTTTCGGAAAAGGGCTTCCACCGCCGAGTCGGAACTGGCCATGGCCCCCGTATGTGATGCGGTGGCTCGTTGTCCGGCATCGGTAATGCCCGATTTAATGGCTGCAATACGACAACCTTTGCGGATCAGCGAAGAGGCATGTTTCAGCAGTTTATCAGGGTTTTGGATGTTCTCGACGTAGATGAGTTTTATGTCGGAACTTTTGCCGGGTACATAAGTCTCATCCCAATATTCCAAAACCTCTTCAATGCCCGTTTGAGCGCTGTTGCCAACAGTGATGAGTGATGAGAAAGTCAATCCTTTTGGGAGGGCTGATTCCAGAATAAAAACAGCAGTAGAGCCGGAACCGGAGACAAAATCACATCCTGCCGGGTCTAATTTTGGGACAGGGCTGGTAAATATTCCGCTGTAGGTTGGCGTGAGTACACCAATGCAGTTGGGCCCGATGAGAGCTCCATCAACTTTTTCAACAGCTTTTTTGAGGGCTTCTTCCAGTTGAGCCCCTTCGAAACTGTCTTCACTAAATCCTGCTGATATGACGATAAATGCCCGGGTTCCTTTGGTTTGCGCAAGTTCCTCCACTACCGGCACACAGTGTGCTGCAGCGATGGCAACTATGGCAAGGTCTATTTTTTCTGGTAATTCTGCTACTGTTTTGAAGCAACGAACGCCCTGAACAGCCTCCTTCTTTGGATTGAGGGCCAATAATTCCCCTTGAAAGGCACCATCGAGGATGTTTTTCAGTAATTTGCCTCCCGGCTTGGTAATGTCGTCCGATCCACCAACGACAACAATGCTCTGGGGATTCAGCAGGCTTTCATTCATCATGGTTATTCCTGTTTTTATTATTCAAAGCTAAGCTCAGTGATACGAGTTTTGCGAAGTATCTCTATTCTTAGAGTTAACCCCGATTTAGAAAATGTTGGCTTTTCCAATATTTATATTGAAAGGCTTAAATTTTCTTAATTCCCGATCAAAATCGGAACGGGCTGTTGAGCGGAAAAGCTCAATTGGGATCAAAGTTAGCTTTTTCCGGAAATAAATTCTTTGAGTTTTGTCAGGGAATTGGTAAAGGGAGCATGGAGCATGGCGGATGGGGCAAAGTAGCTGTTAGCTCTTAGCTCTTAGGAAGAGAGCAGCTTTGAGCGAGGGTAAACCCGATTGCGTCAGCGCAGGCCAATTGAGCGCGGCGAGCAATTGGAGTTTTAGCGGGAGATTGGCGTTTTACTGCGGGTTGGCGTTTGTTTCTCCTTTTTTCTTATTATTTTCGAAGAAATAAAAGTCAAAAGAAAACCTCATTGAAAAGTACGATTCGAAATATAATATTATCTGCTGACTGGACTGCGAAAAATCTTGAGAAACTTCTGGCCCTGAGGGGGGATGAACAAAAAGAGTTGTTGAAACTGGGCGGAGATTGTTTGTTGAAGGGTAGAGGCAATGAGGTGTATTACCGCGGATTGGTAGAATTTTCAAACATCTGTACTAAAGATTGCTTTTATTGCGGCATCAGAAAGAGTAACCGGAATACGGCGCGTTATGATCTTTCGGATGATGCTGTATTGGAAGCGGCGCGGTTTGCACATGAGCACAGGTATGGTTCTTTGGTTTTGCAGGCGGGTGAGCGTGACGATTTGGTATTTGTTGAGCGAATAGACCAATTGTTGAAGAAGATAAAAGCTGCCACAAATGGAGAGCTTGGCATCACGCTTTCATTGGGAGAACAGACCGCGGAGACTTACCGCCGTTGGTTTGAAAGCGGCGCCCATCGATATCTCCTGAGAATTGAAACTTCGGATGAAATGCTTTATCATCAATTGCATCCCAATGATGATAAGCACAATTTTGAGAAGAGGTTACAATGCCTGAAGGATTTGCAAAAGGTCGGTTATCAAACCGGAACAGGGGTGATGATCGGTTTGCCGGGACAAACATTGACGCATCTGGCGGCGGATCTTTTATTTATGAAAAATTTTGACATCGATATGGTGGGCATGGGACCCTACATAGAGCATGAGGAGACTCCGTTGTATTCAGAAAAGAATGTATTGTGGCCAATTCAGGAGCGTTTCCTTATTTCCCTTAATATGGTGGCATTGTTGCGATTAATGATGCCCGATATCAATATTGCAGCCACTACGGCTATGCAAGCCATCGATCCGGTGGGAAGGGAGAAAGCAATGCAGGCAGGCGCCAATGTTATCATGCCAAACATCACCCCATCGAACCAGCGGCGGAATTATTTGTTGTATCAAAACAAACCCTGCACCGACGAAGGGGCAGATGATTGCAGCAACTGTCTGTCCATTCGGCTCGAAATGATTGGACGAGTTCCCGGATATGACCAATGGGGGGATTCGGAGCATTTTTTTCGGCGCACGAAGAGTTAAGTGATTGGAGAATTTTGAGTGCTGAAAAGGCAATTTCAAAATTTCTTTTGGGATTTAGCTAAGTGAAGGGGTTTGATTCGCTTCAGAGAAATTCCGTTAAGAAAATCACATTGTATTTCGTTTAGAAATCCGAATTGTTTGAGCGAAGCGAGTTTTCGGATTTTAGAAAAA
>NZ_JADQBH010000306.1 GCF_016278715.1 Marinilabilia sp.
GGTAAGTTGCTGTCAGGTAATAACGATTCAAATAGTTATAGGACAACCGGCCCAGATACGACTCAAGTGAGTTGCCCCAGGAATTTCCATTAACCTCCGGGTTTTCAGTAGCAGCATCTATTTCACGAAGTGGATCCGAATTATTAGGGATTCCGTCTTTTGTTCCATTAATAAAACGACCTTCCCATTTTTCGAGGGTAGCGCCACCCATCAATGAAACATTATGTTCGTTTACTTCAAGAGAATAAGTTAGTGTGTTGGTCCAGTTCCAGTAAGAATCGAAATTGTGTGACCGATAAACATAATTTAGTTCATTCTTTTCATGTGCCCCGTCAATAACAAAATCAGGCTCAAAATCATCGTTGTGGTCAAATTTATAATCACCACTTATCTGAGTCCTGAAATCCAGATTCTTAACCGGAGTAACTTCTGCATAAGCATTGGCCGCAAGAGCATAATACCCGCCTTCGTCAAACTGACGTGCATCACGCGCGATGGGGTTCCACACATAGGTATAATACGACCGTTGATAAATGCTATACTCATTCAGTCCTTCCTGCTCTTCCTTAGGGCGATAGATCGGAGTCACAGGATCAATCAATAAATAATCCTGATACCAGTTTGGCGTATTTTCCCACATTTCCCGTCTAGGGTTCAACATCACGCCGGCAGTAATCCAATCGGCGAAATCCCAATCTGAGCTCAACCGGGCAGTAAATTTCTGCCAATTGCCGGAATTGTAAAACGATTCCTGATCGTAGTAATTTAAGCTAACCGCATATCTGTTATTCTCGCTTCCACCTGATGCCTGAAAGCTAAAATTTCTTTGAGGAGAAACTTTGTTTACTCCTTCTCCCCACCAATCAGTACCCTCTCCAAGGCTTGCCGGATCAGGAAATCTTTCACCCAATCCCGCATTCTGAAGTGATTGATTCATAACCTGGGCATATTCAGTGGCATTGGCCATATCATAGGGCTTATCGAACACCTGAAAACCATACGAAAGGTCGGCTGAAAACTGAGTTTTCCCATCTTTTCCCCGTTTGGTAGAAATCAGTACAACCCCATTGGAAGCACGACTACCATAAATAGCTGAAGCAGATGCATCCTTGAGGACCTCAATACTTTCAATCTCATTGGTATTCAAAAAGTTCAGATTACTTCCCATCGGAACACCGTCAACCACATAAAGCGGGTCTGTAGAAAGATTGAGTGATGTAAACCCACGAATAAGCACTTTCGGAGACGCTCCCGGATGTCCACTACCGGCAATGATTTGAACCCCTGGCGCTTTACCCTGCAAAGCCTCTACAGGATTTCCCACGCTCATGGTTTTCATATCCTCACCTTTTACCGACGTAATAGAACTGGTCAAATCACTTTTTTTGGCTCGTCCATATCCGATAGCAACTACTTCATCCAGGGAAACAAAAGTCTCTTCCAATTCAATATTAAGAATCGTCTGGTCACCGACGGGAACTTCAATATTATTGAACCCGATAAAGCTAAATTGAAGAACATCATCGGGCTCTGCATTCAATTGAAAGTTGCCATCTATATCCGTAATCGTTCCGGTGGTTGTTCCTTTTATTGCAATGGATACCCCGGGAAGCAGTTCTCCATCAGAAGAAACTACGGTTCCTTTTATCAATTGTTCCTGTCCATGCATATTGACTGAAAAACAAAATAAGACAGCCAAAAGCCAAATGAATTTATGAATGTATTTTCTCATATTCTTGACATTTAATGTTTGTGATTATCGAAACCCTGAACTGTTCTAATCTATTGTAGAAAAAGAAAAACTCAGTTTTCTCACCCCATGAATTTGATAAACATTTTTGTGTAAACAGGAGGCTCAGGGAGCCCCCCGCGATTAAATTTCTAATGGTCTATTGAACCGGTACCACTTTGGCCCTGTTGAGATGAGAGTCGAATGTAACTTTGTAAGTAGTTCTGACCGGAACAGTCATCGCCACATTCTCTCCACCTTTTAAAATTGTTTTCTCGGGATCCACTTTTCTATCAAAACGCCAGAATGGTTCAGGCCACCATCCCCATGGATGTTCCGGTTGTAAAATAAATTCAACGGATCCTTCCATATCAAGAGTTTTGTAAAACCTGTAGTTATTCTCAGGATCGCGCTCCAATTCAATCGACGCCCAGGTAGCCCAGTTCTGATCGGGATAATCAGGGAATCCTTTTCCAACCAATCCTAATTTTCCCAGATATTCGGTTTCGATATAAGCATCATCATCCGGATTTTCAATTCTCGGCTCAAAATACCAGTCATCCGGAACATAGGTCTCCACATTGTAGGTCATATTCTCCAGATCAACAGAAATAAGGTAATACCCTTTCTGATCAAGAATAATTGGTAAGGCATTTTCAGGGTCATTGACCAGTTTAGAAGGATTATTGGGATCAAGACCGTAGCAATGAGGTGCGAAGCTTGTGGTTTGAGGAACAAACCGAACTTCTGCGCCAGGAGCCTCCGCATAATACTTTCCCTCAAAATTGTAAGGTGCAGTTTTAGAAATCAACATGGGAACACCAAAAAGATCCGAATTCAGTTCCTCATCGGTAGCCACATCGGCAAGATACAGTTTGTCAAAATCAAAAGAAGCCTTAACGACTCTGTTGTTGGTCACCACATTACCAGCACTGTCGGCCAAAACAAACTCAAAATTGTACTCTCCTACTTGAGCCGGCAGGGTGGCAATGTTCTGATATTCGAAATTCAATTGCCCTGTTCCCATAAACGACACACTGTCGTAAAAATTAATGGAAGATTCTTTGGCCACGAAATAACCAAGCTGGCGAGAATCTCCCAACACAGCATTTATCTCAATGGGCAATTCACTGTCAGGAGCCAGCGTTAATCCATTAACAGGATTTTTTACATCCAGAACCGGGTCCGTGAAGTCGCCATCCATAAAAACTTCCACAATTTTACTGGAAGTTCGATCTCCCATGTTATAAACGGTAACCTGAATACTATGTGTTTTGTCGGGTGCATCTTCAGGCACCAAAAAGTCGTATGAAAGGTCATAACTCTTCACCAGAGAATCATTGGAAGAAATGTCAATATCCCGATTAAGATACCAGTCATCAATGTTCAGATTGATTTTTTTTATCCCCACATCATCGGTAGCTATTCCTTCAATCCGGATGGTGCGTCCCTGTTCGGTATGTATCTCCGCAGCCTGCAATTCCAATGCCGGGTCGCTGCTAACATCCCAGCTTTTCTCATTGTCATCATCGCATCCCCAGAAGAGAATTGCGCCAAACAGCAATGATAATGACAACATCGTCATACTTTTTACACTTTTTTTCATAAACCTCATTTTTATAGATTATTATCTAATTCAACCATATACCTGTTTTTTACTTTTTATATTTTAGGATAACTGTTTTGACCGTCTCAGGATCAACAACCACATTCTCCAGGCTACCCTTCTCAAAAGACAAGTCTTCATTTTTGGAGGTAACATAAGTCTTTACCTCCTCATCGAAACGATTTTTGTCCTGAAATTCCAGAACCTGCTTTTCATCGGAGTAGTTAATCAAGACCAGCGCCACCTCTCCAGTAGCATTATTCTTGAATGCAGAAACCATCAATGAAAGAGCCTGCTCAAAATAATCATCCCCATTATCCGTCTTTACCTCAATTCTGACCATTCCCGGTCTCACGAATCGGGAAAAATTTCCCATTGCCCATAAAAGCTTTGAATCATGGTAATTTCCATCAAACTTTAACTTCTCATTATCGGGATGTTGTTGATTTGTGATGCCTTCTCCCCCATTGTCAAGGAAGATTAGTCCATCTTTATAATTACACTGAGTGATGGCAGTCCACCATTGCCAGGAAGTAGCATTGGCAATGGTTAAATCGTAATGCATTACCCTGGCCACATACAGAGCTGTACCCATGCCAAGGTCACGTTGATGTCCACCAGTTATGTCATCATTATTCTCCAAAATGCAAAATTCACTTTGCCAGAAATCCATTTCAGGATTAATTGAATCAAGGCTTTGTCTAAGTTTAAGCCTGACATTAATTAGTTTTTCAACCGGCCATGTGGTAAAATAACTATGTCCGGAAAAGAGAGGAGCAGTATGTTTTAACCGACCTAAGAAAAGCGGACTATCGGGAGAAAGAAAATCTCTGAATTGGTCAGAACTACCCGAATAATCATGAACCTTCTCATATAGAAAGTTGTATTCGGCAGTTTCACCCGGAGCAATCATGGTTTGGAGTCCGCGCTTTTGAAATTCATGATCGAGAAAATGAGTCAGCAGATAAAGATCTTCGTTGGTCGCCGGAGTTCCCTCTTGTGTAGGATTACTCCAGTCCCATTGGGGCTCATTAAACGGGCTAAGATAAGAAAACCCAAGCCCCTTATCTTCGAAGTGTTCACACACATCAGAGAGGAACCTGGCATAGTCCTGTAATTTATTATCACGAATATTCAGATTTGTCCGTCCCCCGGGAGAAAAGGCTTTCCCATTAGTGGTAAAATAAACAGGAGCGGAATTGGGGAAAGCTACAGTGTTCTCAACACCATATTGATACGCCATTTTAAGAAACCACTGTTGACCATCCTGTTTTGACCAGTCATAAGTTCCGTCAGGAGAAAGAAAACACTCTGATTTTCGCCAGGGATTAACAATCCCGCTACTATCGCCCTGTTCCATACTTCCGGCCCCTATATTAAAACGCCATAATGACAATCCGATTCCCAAAGGATTACCGTTGTCATCAACCTCTTTACTAAACAACCATTCCGACATTCTTTCTTTTTTTGCATCGGGCCAGTTTTTACCTACGAACTGACAGCGCCAGGCATCTGATGCTCCAAATGAATGAATAACCTGATACTCTTTTTCTGCATTTATCTTAATTAATACTTTTTCATTTTTCTGGCCTGAAACTCCAAAGTTCATCCATAAAAAAATCCCTGATAGCAATAGAAAAATTCTCATTTGACAATTTGTTAATTTTTAAACAACACCATCAAATTAAGTTAATTTAAACACGGATGGATATAAATTTTCATTCACACAGTCGTGTTTTTTAGTCATTTTCAATAATTTTTCAATCACATGAAAAAATTTATAACCCTGACTCAATGAGTGTTACAATATTCTATGATAAATCGTTCACTATTTTTTTTACTTTTGAATTATCATTAAGGTCAATAAGGGGTTTTTAACAATTAAAATCCCTTTTTGTCATTTGCCTTTGCAGCGAAATTAAAATTGAAAAACAAAACCAAATGAACATCATTTTAAAATACTTCACCGCAATACAAATTCTCTATACAGCACTCACCTTTAGTAGTTTCGCTCAGGAAGCAACCCTTAAGAATTATGACATTGATATAATCAACAGTACCCAGGGCCTCCCTTCGGATGATGTAAAAGATGTTTTTCAGGATTCAAAAGGGTTTTTATGGTTTTGCACCACAGAAGGCCTGATTCGTTTTGATGGTTATGTGCTTAAAACATTCTCTATCGCAAACCATCACTCCAAAGGACTGATAACAAACTTATTTAACAACATTCTGGAAGATTCCAACGGATATTTATGGTGTGCCACAGACCGTGGTGTGGCCCGACTTGATCGTACAGACGAAACATTTACATTTTTCAATACTCAGTCCCCCCAACCATTTACCCTATCTTATGATGTCGTAGAAACAATCGTAATTGACGAATTCGACCACATTTGGATTGGTAGTTCAGGAGCCGGAGTGGATGTTTTAGATCCGGAAAATGGCATCATTAAGAAATACAATATTGCGTCTGGAACAACCGGAATGAATTCAGACTGGATTACAAATATTTTTAAAGATGCCCACAATAATATTTGGATATCCTCTTGGAAGGGAGCGTTAACACATATCAACAAAACAAACAACCAGGTTAAATCCTGGAAAAAAGAAGACATCCCTTTAGATTTACAACACTTCTCTCCTTTTTCCATGACCCAGCAAGGAGAAAACAATTATTGGCTTGGCCTTTGGGAAGAAGGTATTATCAACTTTAAATATGAAGAAGACAGTATCATTATAAAAAAACACATCAAATTCGATGATAATGAATACGATGCCGCAGCGAACATCATTTTCGATTTAGCCTTCGATAAAGAGGGAAATCTATGGGTAGGGAGCCCGGCGGGGCTCGCCATATCACAAAATCCGCACCAGCAAAACCCTGTCTTCACAAAATTTTCCAACCAGAGCAATTCTCTAAAACTCTCACACAACGAGGCATTCTCAATACTTTGCGATGCTTCAGGATTAATATGGGTCGGAACCTCAGGCGGCGGAGTAAATAAAATTGACAATAAAATCAAACTTTTCAATTCCCTGCATATTACAGCCAAGACTGAATCTGCCGGCAGTCAATCGATCTCCTCCTTTATAAAAACAAATGCCGGTGATTTACTCATTGGAGTAAAAAGCCTCGGGTTTGGAGTATTCAATATGGAGAATCGCTCATTTACTCAGTACAACCATATTCCCCGATTCCAAAATCTACCCCAGGACTTAAATACGGTTACCTGCTTTTTTCAGGATTCTAAAGGTTTTTTATGGTTTGGAACCAGATACCTTGGCCTTATTAAGTTTAACCCCGAAACGGGCGAACACATGATCATCAACAAAAACACTCCGCAATACGATTTTCCATCAAGAGAAATATTTGACATTCATGAAGACCCTTTTGGTCACATTTGGATAGGGACAGAAAACGGTCTTTATAAAATCGTTGAGTCAACTCCCGACAAATTCCATAATTTCTTTATTCTGAGATATGCCACAGATGTAAACAATCCAACTTCCCTGAGCAGTAACAGAATTTCAAAAATTCTTATCGACAACAATAATAATTTGTGGGCCGCCACCTTCGACGGGGGAATAAACAAAGCCATTTCAGACATAACCCAACATTATCCACTTGAATTTAAAAGATTTCAGGCCTCAAAAAAAGACAGCAATGGTTTAATAACTGACCACATTCTAACGTTGTTCGAGGATTCCTCCGGAAGCATCTGGATTGGTTCGGGTGGTGGCGGATTATTCAAGTGGGTTCCTGCTCAGTCGAAATTCATCTCATTTGCTCCGTATGTGGCGGGAGATATTATTTATGCCATAAACGAGGATGACAATAACAATATATGGATTGGAACCAACCGGGGACTGACAAAACTAAACATCCTGGAAAAACAGCTCCGATCCCATTTTTTTCTTCAGGAGAACGGACTTCAGGGTAATATTTTTAACAGAGGCTCTTCATTTAAAGACACAGAGGGGAATCTCTATTTTGGAGGAAACAGGGGCTTTAACATTTTTAATCCACTGGAAATCAATCCGGATGATTTCATTCCGCCGGTCGTTATTACCAACGTAAAAGTAATGAACAAACCGGTATCAATCACGACGTCTCACGACAAGCCACTTGTATTAAATCATCTCGAAAATAATTTTTCAGTCTCCTTCGCAGCCCTTTCTTTCTCTCAACCCGAGAACAATAAATATTCAGTTCTGCTCGATGGGCTCGAAAACGATTGGCGATTTATGGATGCAGACATGCGCACTCTAAATTACGCCAATCTGAAACCCGGAGAATACACTCTAATGATCAAAGGATCCAACAGTCAGGGACATTGGAACCCAGAGCCAGAGAAACTATTTATCAAAGTGAACCCGGCACCTTACAAAACATGGTGGGCATTTTCTTTTTACGCCCTCATCTTTGGAGGTATTATTTTCTTTATCTTTAAGATGGAGCGTAAAAACCAACAGGTAATACATGCATTGGAAATTGAGCATATTGAAAGACAAAAGTCAGATAAACTCAACTTTTTCAAACAAGGTTTGTTTGCAAATATTTCCCATGAATTCTTAACTCCATTAAGTATTCTTGGGTGTCTGATAGACGACTGGCGCCATACTCACATAGCTCCCAACGGGAAAGACCTGGCGCTTGCAGAAAGAAATATCAACCGCCTAAATCGCTTAAACAGACAGTTCCTCTATTTTAGCAAATCAGAGATAGAACAACTTCCTCTTTCTGTAAGTAGAGGTAACCTCAACAAATTCACGCAGTTCATTTGTGACAATTTTGCACCCCTCGCCCGAAAAAAGCATATTGTTTTTGACTTCAACATTAATTGTCCCGAATCTAACCTTTGGTTCGACCAGGAAAAAATTGACATTATACTCTACAATCTATTATCGAATGCGTTTAAATTCACCCCCGATGGAGGAACAATAACCCTTAATCTATCTCTTTCAAAATCAGGAAATGAGACAATAGCCAATTTTGAAATACGTGACACTGGTAAGGGAATAAGTGAGGAAAAACAGGCCTTCATATTTGACCGATATCAGTCCATCAGTGGCAACAATCACCAATCAGGCGGTTTTGGCATTGGATTATCTCTCACAAAAGCCATGGTAGAGACTCATAAAGGTACCATTCGTCTGAAAAGCATACCCGAAGAGGGAACAACTGTTTTATTTTTTCTTCCTGTCAACAAAAAAGCTTTCGACAAAAACGAAATTGCAGAGAACAGACTGGAACAAATTCCTTCAACCCTTATGGAAGCCGAAGATATTGAAGAGGACACCATTCTTCGCATAAAAAATCTTCAACAATCATTCGACCATAAACCCACCGTTCTTATCGTGGAGGACAACTCCGATTTCAGAAAACTTTTAAAGGGCAGTCTGGAATCCATATTCAATATAATTGAGGCCCCCAACGGAATGATTGGTTATGAAACTGCCGTCAACAAACAACCTAATATCATAATCTCGGATGTTTTAATGCCTTCGATGAACGGCATCGAGTTATGCAAAAAAATTAAAAACAATGAGGCTACTTCGCATATTAACGTAATTCTGCTCACCGCTAAAACATCGGATGAAGAACGAACAGAAGGTTACAGAGCAGGTGCCGACAGCTATATTTCCAAACCATTTAACCTGCATACCATGTTGGCAAGGATGGAAGCCTTACTCGAGCAACAAAAACGTAATCAGACTTTCCAAAAAGGCTTTAAACCCAATAAGAATAAAATAAATGATATCCAGGATGAATTACTGATTCATGCCAAAGATATCATCGAAAAAAACATTTCCAATCCTGACTTTTCGGTCAGGCAACTTGCTGAAAAAATGTCAATTAGTAATTCCATGCTATACAGGAAAATTTCAGAATTGGTAAACATCAATCCAAACACATTCATTCGGAAAATGCGAATGATGAAAGCTGCAGAATTGCTTGAAGAAAACCAATTAACAATTTCTGAAGTAGCTTATCAATGCGGCTTCAAGGATGTCAGCTATTTTGGAGTTACATTCAAAAAAGACTATGGCATAACTCCGTCGCAATACCAAAAGAGTAAAAAAATTCCACTATGACAAAAGTCGAAAAAGAGCAATTGGTAACCATCATTGAATCAGAAATCCAGAAGCTTACTGCCAAAATAGAAGAACTGAAACAATTCACCCGCCCGATTTCTCCCGACGATGCCATTGGGCGCATTTCCAGAATGGATGCCATCAACAACAAAACCATTTTTGATGCCAGTTTGAGAAATGCCAAAACCCGACTGTCGCAACTGGAACAAATCCTGAAATTGAAAAACGATGGAAGCTTTGGCATCTGCAATAAATGTCGCCAGAGGATTCCATTCGAGAGGCTAAAACTAAGACCTGAAATCCGTCTTTGTGCCACTTGCCTGAAAAGATAAGCTATTCAGCCAGGAAGGGTGACTTCTCTTTCACATACAACAAATTAAGCCGGTGCATGGCACGCGTACAGGCAATGTAAAGCAATCCCCTGTCCACTTCATTCTGATAGTTTCGATCATCGGCATCAGGTACAATCACCTGGTCAAATTCAAGTCCCTTGGCCATGTGCGATGAAGTGATAATAATTCCCTGCCCAAATGCACCGGTTTCGGCACTTAAAAGCAGTAACCGATCGTAATGATCCGTCAATGCTGCATAGAGTTTTGCTGCCTGCTTTTGCGTCTTGCAAACAATTCCCAGTGAGTGATAGTCCGACAGCTCAAACTCATCAACGATCGTTTTTATTTCCTCAATTTGTGCGTTCTTTGATTTGAAAGCATCCACCGAAGGTGCCTCTCCATGCCGCTCAACCACTTCCAGGTCGCTGTCGGGTTGGATCTTTTGAGCAAACCGGGCTATTTCACTGGTGGAACGGTAGCTTTTATTCAACAACATACAATCCGCGCCGGGAAAAACTTTAGCGATGGAATCGGAATTTGAAGAACTAAAAGGATTGACCGACTGGTTTGCATCTCCGAGGATAGTCTTTTTGCAGGAAAATAAGCGCGACAGCACCGAATACTGAACAGGTGTATAATCCTGCATTTCATCCACCAAAAGGTGCTTCACATGACTAAAGGTCTTAAATCCCTCCAGTTTCAGTTTCATGAAAGCCAGCGGGAAAACATCGGGATATTCAAACGTTGATGCCCTGGCATATTTAAACATTTCGGGCCTCCCCAACCACTGATAGAAGTCCTTGTACAACTCCCGAAGATTGGTAACCCGGAACATATTCTTTACGGTTTTCCGCAATTCGTTGCGTTCCTTTCCGGATATTTCGTATTGATTGTAATAAAACAGGTCGCGTTCAATGTGACTGACAATCTCGTTGAACCTCGAAAATAGCGGAACCCGGTGAAGAGACTTAAACTTATCGGCAATATAAGAATCCGGAATGGGGTTTCTTTGAACCATAATCATTTCAGGCTCGAAGTAGTTGTTCTCAATAAAAGCCAGATATTCGTTCAGTTTACTCACAAATTCGAAAGTGGCTTTAAACTGAATCCGTTCCCGGAAACTTTCATCTTCCTTCTCAAGTAACAACGAAACCTGCTCAAAGAAAGTCTGAAAACGGTATTTGCCATCAAGAAGCTGATTGGCCAGTTCTTCCATACCTATTTCGGGAATTTGCTCCTCTCCCAACTCAGGCAGAACATTTGAAATATAATCTGCAAAAACCTTGTTGGGCGATAAAATCAGGATATCTTTTGAAGAAATGGTCTCCCGGAAGCGATAAAGCAGAAATGCAATACGGTGCAGCGCAATGGAAGTTTTCCCGGAACCTGCCACCCCTTGAATAATTAGCACCTGAGAATCTTCGTTCCGAATAATGGCATTCTGGTCGCGCTGAATGGTGGCAACAATGTGTTTCATCTTGTCATCCGACGCTTAGCCCAACTCCCGCTGAAGCACCTCATCGTGAATATTCAGCGAACTTTCCAGCATGTATTCCATCTCACCAAAACGAATTCGGAACTGACGTTTTAAAGTGATTTCTCCTTCCACTTCTCCAGTAGGCGCCTCATAATTTGCAGGCCCCAGCTCAAAATCGTAAAACATCGAGGAAACCGGTGCCCGCCAATCATACACCAGATTTTCTTTCAGGGCCTCATCGTAGTAAGCATGTACCCCAACATAAACCGGCAAGGGCTTAAAAGCATCCTTTTCGTTAAAATCGAACCTCCCAAACCAGGGCGATTGCTTGAGTTTACGTAACCTTTTCTTTTTCTCCACTGCGGCTTCACCGGTTAGTGCCGACTGCCTGACAGACTGATGAACAGCCACTTTCTCCACATGGTCCATGCCGGTCTTATGCTCCCAGAGATAATCCTTTTGCGCCTGCACATCTTTGGCATATTGCGCTAAATTTATGTCTATCTGGTTGATGGCTGATTGCAACTTATCTTTAACCTCTTCAAGGTAATTTCTCTCATCTTTCTCCGTCTTATTAAACATGCCGCTGTTTAAAATTTGTGATATTGGGAAAATTCTTTTCAGGAAATAAATCTGATAAATAAGTATTAATAGATCGTTGGATTTTTAGATATAAGATTCAAGATGAATCCTATAACATTGATAAACTGATTGTTGGAACAAACACCTGGCAATTCATAAACAATTAAGCATTAAGTGATTACAAAAGTTTAACGGACTATTGAAATATGAGACCTCAAAAAATTGCCAGATTTACAAAACAAATGGAGGCTGTCTAATAAGTCACTACAGCTTATTAATGGCGTAGGTCGTAGTTGATGGGATTCTTCACTGCGTTCAGAATGACAAAAACACAAAACCCATGACTTTCTTGACAAACTCTTCCTTACAAAGAATTCAGGGGGGAGTAATGCCGCAATATTTTGACAGGTGAATTATCATAGCGGCGGCAAAAGTAATAAAAAAATCCAACTCAAATCCGGGACATTTACATCAGTCCCGGGCTTTATCCAAAAGACGGTTCAGCTCCTTAATTTCATCAGCCGTCAGATTGGAAAGAAGATTGTCCGTTTGTTTTTCACAATCCAGCATATCGTCCAAAAGGGTGAGGCCTTTTGAAGTTATTTCAATGCTCTTTTGCCTTCGATCGGCAGGATTTTCAACTCTGGTGACCATTTTTTTATCCACCAACCGATCAATAATCCGGCTCACATCCGACACTTTATCCAGCATTCTCTCCTTGATAAAGCCTACAGACAAGGGCGCTTCCGAACGGAAACCACGAAGAATCCTCAACACATTATACTGCGGTTCTGTAATACCAAACCGTTTAAACGACCGAACCATTTCATAGCTCAGTAAATTGGTGGTATATCGCAGGTTAATAAACCCTTTGTAGTATTCGTTCCGAAAGCGACCTTTTATTTCATCTTCGATGCGCATAGCTCAAAAATCATCTGATTACTTGACATGTAGATCAACATCAATGACAAACTCATCATCAATAGCTTTGTCCGCTAAATTATCAAAGAATTTTGTAGAACCATAACGAACATCATATAATGTTCTGTCTACCACAATACGACCCTTGTAACCATTTCCTGTGGGTGTGGCCACAAAATTGGCCGGAAGGGTTCGTCCTTTGATAGTTAGATTCCCATTCACTTTTAAGTCTGCCCCCGATTTTGAAGAACCTAAAACCTTGAACCTGCTGGCTTTATGGTTTTCCACATCAAAAAAATCAGCCGACTTTAGATGTCCTTCCAGCTGTTGATTCAACGATTCATCTTCAATATCGGTTACAGCAATGCTTTCCATATCTATTACAAACTCGCCACTATGGATAATGCCGTTTTCGACAACCAGACTTCCGGATATCAAATTGATGGTTCCATTGTGGGACCCACCAATTTTACCGGCTTCCCAGGAAAGGGAACTCTCTTCTGCATCTACCTTTTTGGTTTCCTGTGCTTCAGTATTAACTGAAAGTGCAATTCCTATAATAAAAACAAATAATAGCTTTTTCATTACGATAAAATTTTCAATTAAAAAACTTGTTTCTCAAATCTCAAAATACGGTCACGATATCATCAAACGACCTTCTGGGGCGACGAGGATAAAGCTTTTGGGAATCATCAGCATAACCCAATGCAATGGCCATCACCACCTCTTCACTATCCTTCAGTCCAAAGGCTTTATGAACTCCGTCAAAATCTAGTCCGCTCATAGGATGAGAATCCACGCCATATTCTTTAGCTGCAATCATCAACGACATACCCAGCAATCCGGCATTGCTCTCTGCAAATTTTAATTTGCGCTCCTCACTGGTACCATAAAGAAACTGAGCAGCCTGTTTGGCTCCTTCAACAATCTCTTCTCTGCCACCAACCGACTGAAGCATCTCTTCCCAAACAGGGTTTTCATTATTGTATCCTTCTCTGTCTCCAACCAGAACCAATGTTACTGGAGCCTGCAGAATCTTTTCCTGCTTATTGGCTAATTCGAAGAGCTTGTGTTTGCTCTCGTCTTTTTGAACCAAAACAATTCTCCATGGCTGGAGATTAAACGCAGAGGGAGCCATCACCGCCAGGTCAACAATCTCTTTCACCTGCTCCAAAGGAAGTGGTTTGGTTTTGTCAAAATTATTGACTGACCGTCTTTCGTTAAAAAGTTTTTTAGTTTCCATATCAACTTGATTTATTTTTTAATTCAATTACACTGCAAATATATGTTTTAACTTTATTTGTTGCAACATCTATTTTGAAATTTCTATTTTTTTAACATTGCCAACCGCTGAAAATCAAAACCATCTTCCTGTTAAAGCCCTATGAATCAACAAAATTACAAGCTAAGCAAAACAATCCGGTCCACGAATTAAGTTTTCCCAATAAAAGTGATTTTACACAACACGTTTCTAAAAACAAACCTTACTTTCGAAAAAAGCATTAATCTGGAAACAACAAGAAGAAATTTCTTTTTCAAAGCAAATCGTTATCTTCAATAATTGTAAAAACAAAACGTTATGTCAGTCATTGATCTGATAATAGAAGAAAGAGCCGCCGACATTGGAAACTTCCTGGTTGGTCGCCTTCTCCCCTTTCACCGCAAAAGAGCCGTAGGTCCTTTTGTCTTTATTGACCACATGGGGCCAACCCAAATGGGTGAAAACCAGAATCTGGATGTATTACCCCATCCACACATCGGACTCTCAACCCTCACCTACCTTTTCGAAGGTTCTATCATGC
>NZ_JADQBH010000225.1 GCF_016278715.1 Marinilabilia sp.
ACCATTGCTCATGGGAACCATTGCTCCACCGTTGCCAAAAATCTGCACTTTTGAAGGTTCCGTGAAACCCCATGACTGAAGGGTCGCGTAGGGAATTTTATGAATACCCCGCTCATTACTTCCGATTTTCACCCAGTTGCCCGATGAGAGCCCGGACTTGTCTGCATACCTTGTGGAAGTCAATTTTAGTTGAGTTGCATTTTTGGGGGAAAATGTAAGATCAACCGAAAATTGAATCAGTTTCTCCCAATTCTCCTGCTGTCCTCCTGTATTTCTGTAAGGAATTACTTCTATCTCCAAAAAGGCTTTTTTTCTGATGGTAACAATTCGGTAGGTGAAATTTTCACTTACATCACTGCTGGTAACATCAGTTAGGTAATTGCTGCTGGAAACTGACGCCCACTGATGGGGGATGAAATCTACTTTCTGGATTGTTACTTTTTGTGATGAAAAATCTTCCGGCAGGGGGAAGGTTGTGCGGTAAACGGGAACCCCGGAGGCTTCATTAAAAAAACCATTTCCTGAAAAAGGTAGTTCAGGATATTCAGCAGTCGCTTTCCAGAAAAGATTATCAACAAAAGTAATGTTGTTGTTTTTTTCAGGATTAATGGAGCCACTAAGTATTAATGTACTCAGAATTAAAAATAAGATTGTTATGCCGGGGCGTTTAGCCATAATGTAAACTTCTGCTACTTGTTTGTGACGATGTCTGAAAAAATCAACTGAACAATGAAATCGCAAAATTATCAGTAAATTTAAAACACAAAAATAATCGAATGGTTGTAATTGTTTCCTTTTACTGTAAACGAAAAAAAATGTTTTATTATTATTATTCGAGATAAAAGTTACAATAGTTCATTGAAAAAAGACTGAATACAAAGCCCAGGCGATGCAATAACCTTATTTTTTGGGTGTTATTGTTTTTTTTGGCTGTGGTTTATATCAGCGTGTGCCATATTAGAAAAATGAAAATGCAAATGAGGTGGCGCTGATTTTTTAACGAGCAAAGCAGTTAATTTGACCGTTAACCCACATTAGAATAAAATTTCCGAATAGTTTTCTCCCTGCGGGGACGTGCCAATCCTGTCATAAATATATAGTGCTTCAAAATTTTTGGGGCTGCCACTCGTAATGAACGAAACCTCCGGGTGACCGAGAAGAGGTTGGCAGATGGCAGAGCGGATTTTTCGCCCTGCCATCTGCCAACCTCTTTTATATGAAAGTGAGACCGAGTCAATGCGATGGCTCGGCCCAAAGTAATCTCTAAAAATACATACGCGACTAAAAATATAATTTGTAATATTTATTTATAATCTTGATAGTTAGGCGTTTAAGTGCCAACGGGGTTTGCCTTAAAGACCATCAGGTCAATAGAATATGATTCTTTACCCTTTCACCTCTAAAAATCTAACGATCTATTATAATGTTAAAAAAAGGAATAAAGTTGCCTTTACGGTATAACCTTTTTTTATTTTTGCAGTATAAAAACAATGAATTTATGCGTTAAACGTTTATGAATGTATATCGCATGATTTTGTTTGTGTGCTGAAACGTTTACAATGGTATTTATTCTTTCAGAAATGGAATAAAGCATTGGCATGCAGGTTTAAAGGGTGATAGAGGAAATTTAAATAAGATAAAAATTCTTGCGGAATGCACCGAATGTTTATCTTTGTTATTTGATATTAGAACAGAATTCCAAGAAAAACAAGTTATGAGATTGAAATCCAGACTTTTTACTCCCGCTTTGTTGCTGGGATTGATGGTTTTAGCATCTTGTGGCGGTGGAGCCAAAAAATCTGCCTCGTCCACAACAGGATGGGAATATAACGACCCTGAATCCGGTGGTTTTGAATACCAGGCCAACTTTGAACAGGAGACAGGTCCCGGACTTGTGTTTATTGAGGGTGGTACTTTCATAATGGGAAGTGTCGAGGAAGATGTGATGAAACAATGGAACAACAGTCCCCGTCGTGTTACTGTTCGTTCATTTTATATGGATGAGACTGAAGTTCGCAATGTAGACTATCGCGAATATCTGTTTTGGTTAAACCGGGTTTTTATAGATATGCCCGAGGTTTATCGTAAAGCTTTGCCGGACACACTGGTATGGCGTCGTCCTTTGGCATACAATGAGCCGATGGTTGAGAATTATCTGCGTCACCCTGCTTACAGCGAATATCCTGTGGTAGGAGTTAGCTGGCTTCAGGCATCTGATTACGCAGCGTGGCGGACTGACCGTGTCAACGAGCATATACTTGTTGAAATGGGAATCCTGGAATTAGACCTCCAACAATCAGGAGCCAATAATTTTGATTCTGAGGCTTATCTGTTGGGACAATATGAAGGATTACCCGGTAAAAATCCAATGGAGGATTTGAACCCCGAAAGAGATACTCGTCGCGTTCGTCAGAGTGATGGTCTTATGCTTCCCCGTTATCGCCTTCCAACGGAGGCAGAATGGGAGTATGCAGCGTATGGATTAATTGGAAATTCCTACCAGGAACGTCTGACGGATCGTCGGATATATCCCTGGAATGGTCATACACTTCGCAACCCATCTAAAAAGCAAAGAGGTCGTATGATGGCAAATTTTGTGAGGGGCCCTGGTGACTACATGGGTATGGCTGGTGACCTTAATGATGCAGGTGACATTACTGTTCCGGTTAATTCTTATTATCCCAACGATTTCGGTCTTTATTGTATGGCCGGAAACGTAAATGAATGGGTTGCCGATGTTTATCGCCCGTTGTCTAACGAAATTACCGCTGAGTTTAGTCCTTTCCGTGGAAACGTTTTTGAAACAAAAATGCTGGATGAGGAAGGTTATGTCGTGGAAAAGGATGAGTATGGTGAGATCAGATATCGTGCTGAGACCGACGAAGACATTCTGGATCGTAATAACTACCGAACTTCTGATAATATTAACTATAAAGATGGTGACCCGCAGTCAAATATTTCGATGGGAGGCAACTGGTCAACCAGTGAGAAGAGCACTGAGAGCATGTATGCTGACAGTCCTGGTATTATGAGCAGTACCATTTCTGACCGTACAAGGGTTTACAAAGGTGGCTCATGGCGTGACCGTGCTTACTGGCTGAGTCCCGGAACCCGTCGATTCCTGGATGAGCGTGAATCCAGAGATGATATCGGATTCCGTTGTGCCATGACTCGTGTAGGAACACCTCACAAAAGAAAATAATAACCATCTGGATTTTAGATAAAATATCAAAACTGGGGCCGGGATTTTCCCGGCCCTTTTTAGTATTTTTTTCCTATGAGCAAGAGTGTCGCAGAGATATATGAGGTTTTTCTTCAGTCGGGAAAAGTGTCAACTGATACCCGCCATATTATTCCGGGAAGTATCTTTTTTGCACTGAAAGGAGAACGGTTCGACGGAAATAAATTTGCTGCAGAGGCCCTTAAAAAAGGGTGCGTCCAGGCTGTTGTGGACGACGCGGCATTAGAGAAAGTGGAGGGCTGTGTTGTGGTGCCTGATGTCTTAAAAGCACTTCAGAATCTTGCTCGGCATCACCGAAATAACCTTAATATTCCCGTTATCGGTATCACGGGGACCAATGGCAAAACAACTACCAAGGAACTGGTGGCTGCTGTTCTCTCAAAAAAATACAATGTATGGTTTACACAGGGCAATTTTAATAACCACATAGGGGTTCCGCTTACTCTGTTGAGCATCCCTCCAGCCACCCAAATAGCTGTTGTTGAGATGGGTGCCAATCACGTGGGAGAAATTGCTGATCTCTGTAATATTGCCCGGCCCGACCATGGTCTTATTACTAACGTGGGGAAAGCTCATCTCGAGGGTTTTGGGTCCTTTGACGGAGTGAAAAAGGGAAAAGGGGAGCTTTATAGCTTTCTGAAAGAAAATGGAGGTGAGATTTTCATTAATGTAGATAATTTACATCTGATGGAAATGATTGGAGAGTATCCCTGGATAGGGTATGGGCAAGAAGAAGGCGCTGTTGTGAAAGCATCTGAAATCTCTGCAGACCCACTTCTGCGGTTTTTGTTGACAACCTCAAGAGTTGAAAAAAAACCTGTTCAGACATGCCTGACGGGGCTTTACAATCTGGATAATGTGTTGGCTGCTGCATCTGTAGGACACTACTTTGGTGTGGAGGAAGCGCTGGTTATTGAGGCAGTGGAAAACTATGTGCCCCAAAACAACAGGTCTCAGTATTTTAACTCGGGAAAAAATCAGGTGTTATTAGATGCATACAATGCCAATCCGTCAAGCATGAGTGTGGCTCTTGAGAATTTTAAAGCTATTCATCATGCCCGTAAAATATTGGTGTTGGGAAGTATGAAAGAATTGGGTTCCGAAAGTAAGTCCGAGCATTCCAGACTCATCGAAACACTCGAATCAATGGATTTTGAAGTTTGTTATCTTACAGGAACCGAATTTAAGGAAGTATCTTCTGATGATAAGCGCTTTTGTTGGTTTGAAGACACTTCAGAACTCAGGGCTTTTCTTGAAAAACAGAAAATACGCAATGCATTATTCCTGATTAAGGGGAGCAGGGCCAATCGTCTGGAATCGGTGGCTGAGGTGTTGTAAGTTTATGTAGTTTTACTTCTCTGGTTAATAGTGGATATTATCGTAGTTGATTCACTTGAATTAAGCTCTATTCACTTTATCTGAAAAAATTCAGGTCTGAAAATTTTTTTCTTCCTCTTATGAAAAAATCCAGAATCAGACTGTTCGGATAAATCTCTTTGTGACTGAAAACGGTGGTCTTATTCTGTAATTCCAGTCGTTCCTTTTTGAGTTGAGGAATTCTTTTAAAATAATCCCTGTGTGCCCTGAAAACGGCTTTGGTGTTTTTCCATTCGCCCGAAACTAAAAATTTTATTGCCGCAATTCCGTCAAGCATGAGTCGGACAAAGATGGTGGACTGAAAGCTATTCTGGGGAAGATTTCGGTAAAGCATAAACAAATTATTCCTGAAATTCAGGTACGTTTTATGCGACGACATGGCATTGAGGGTGCCTCCTCCAAGATGAAAAATGGTACTTTTGGGAATATAAGCTATTGTCATGCCCTGGTTTTTTATCCGCCAACACCAGTCGATTTCTTCCATGTGGGCAAAAAAGTGTTCGTCAAGTCCACCGGACTGATTAAATTCTTTTGTCCGGACCATCAGAGCAGCCCCGCTTCCCCAAAAAACATCACCGGGCTTGTTGTATTGGCCATGGTCTTTTTCAACCCGGTCAAAAATTCTTCCCCGGCAGAAAGGGTATCCCCATTTATCGATAAAGCCACCTGCAGCACCTGCATATTCAAACATTTCGGGGTGGTTTAAGTCCTTTATCTTAGGAACACAAGCAGCACAGTTGGGGTGGTTTTCCAGTTGCCGCACAAGTGGTTCAAGCCAGTTGGGCCCGGGTATTACATCTGAATTGAGCAGCACCGAATAAGTGGCATCTATCTGATTTAATGCCCGGTTATATCCCCCGGCAAATCCATAATTCTTATTAAGTTGAAGAAGTTTAACCTCCGGGAAATTTTGTTTAATAAGCTCCCCGGAACCGTCGTTGGAGCCGTTATCAGCCACAACAACCGTGGCACCCGGGAGTTTGGAGTTTTCCAGTACATCAGGGAGAAACCGCTCCAGCATAGAGCGGGTGTTCCAGTTGAGGATAACGATAGCTATGGTTGGTTCAGGCATTGGCTTGGTCTTTTTTAGCGTATTCTCCCTGGTATTTCCATCTCTTGTGCGACCAGAGCCACAATTCAGGACGTTCGTGGATACTCTGCTCAAGCTGCCGCACATGCCATTCGGTTATGTTGTTTTCCGGGGCACTGGCTGGTTCTCCTTCCCATGGAACAACTTCTATATGGTAATGGCCCCGCTGGGGTTTAGAGACCTTAAAATAGACCACTTGCCCGTTGACCATTTTTGCAATTTTCTCCGGTCCGGTAAGAACCGGTGTTGGCTGCGTCAGAAAATTTGTCCAGTGTTGAATCTCATGTTTGGCAGGACTCTGGTCCGCTATCAGTCCCAGGATAAACCTGGTGTTTTGTCTTTTTAGCCCGGCTACCACACGAAGGGTCTTTTTCATGGTTATATTTTGGGATCCGAAACGGGAACGTAAATTAAGCATGTACTGATCGAACCATTGGTTTTTTAATGGGCGGTAAACACTATAACCGTTTGCTTTGGTGTGCATATTGATAGCCGGAACCCACTCCCAGTTTCCGTAATGACCCAGGATGACAATTACATCTTTTCCGGCTTCTGTTGCCCGGTCAATTGCTTCAGTATTGATGAAGGTAATACGGCGAAATATTTCGTTGTCGGAGATGTGTTGTAGTTTGATGGTTTCCACAAACAGGTCGCAAAAATGACGATAAAATTTACGAAGGGTTTTTTTTTGCCATTCCCCGGAATGGTTGGGAAAGGCCCGCTTAAGATTGTCCAGGATTACTTTTTTTCTGTAGCCGGCAATTGATACCGGATAGTACAGAAAGTCCGAAAATCTGTATAAAACTGACAACGGAAGCCAAGAAATGAGCCAGATTAAAGGATGCCAGATGTAATAGGCGAGTTTGTTCATCTTATTTGTTCATAATTTTGTCAATCACCTTCTGCATCTCCGCAAACATTTGGCTGTTTCCACAAACGATTTCTTTTCCAAACAGGTAATTGTTTCCGCCCCTGAAATCGCTTACTTTTCCTCCTGCCTGCTGCACCAGGAAAGCACCTGCAGCTACATCCCAGGGCTTCAGATTGTATTCGTAAAAGGCATCAAAACGACCACAGGCCACATAGGCCAGATCGGCAGCGGCAGAGCCCAGTCGGCGTAGTCCGTGACTATTTTTCATGAAGAAGTCGAGGGTCTCCATGAAATTTCCAATTAAACTGTAGTTGGTGTATGGAAATCCAGTGGCAATGAGACTGTCGGCCACCGTGGCATTGTCCGATACGCTGATGGGCTCACCATTCATCAGAGCGGGTCCGCCTTTCCAGGCATAAAAACATTCGTCCATCCCCATTTCATAAACCACTCCCAACACAATTTCATCGTTGGCTTTCAGGGCAATACTGATGGCATAGGGATACAATCCGTGAATAAAATTGGTGGTCCCGTCTATGGGGTCAATTATCCAATTGTAGATTTCGCCCTCTTTGTCCGAAGTGTTCTCCTCGGCAATAAAACCGGCTTCAGGAAGGAGATCTCCCAATGCTTTTACCAGTTTTTCTTCTGATGCTTTGTCAATTTGCGTCACAAAATCATTTCGCCCTTTAGACTCTACAGACGGTTTGTTGTTTTGACGGTATTCCTTTACAAACCTCCCTGTTTCGCGGGTGATTTGTACGGTAGCTTCACATATTTTTTTGAAGTCAGGCATATTTTTATTTGTTTTTTCGGTGTTAAAGGTGCAGATTTTCCGGTGAATAACGGAAATCTTCTTTCTCAATAATATTTTCTGGAATCTCAATGGTCATATTCCCGGAATGGGGAGAAAGCGTTTTTAGCCTAACTTCAACAATCCGGTTGGCCAGTTTTTCATTGAATGGACATTCCACACGTAGATAATTCTCTGTAAAGCCATGCATTGTGCCATCGGTAGAGTGCTCTTCGAACAGTACTTTGGCAGAGGTGTTTTCAAATTGCTGATAAAATTTTCTGGTTTTATTGGCCGATAGCTCATGTAGAATACCACTTCTTCGTTTTCGCTCTTCCTGTGGCACCGAATAGTCTATCTTTAGTGCCTGGGTGTTGGGGCGCTCGGAATAAGTGAACACGTGTAACTGTGATATCTTCAAATTGCCCAGGAGTGCACGTGTTTCCTCAAAAGCTTTGTCTGTCTCGCCTCTCACACCTGTTATTACATCTACACCGATAAAAGCATTCGGAAGCAGTGCACGTATAGTTTCCACCCGGTGGCGGAAAAGGGCAGTGTCATATTTTCGTTTCATCAACTTTAACACTTCGTCGCTTCCCGATTGAAGGGGAATATGAAAATGAGGCATGAACTTTTCGGATGCCGCTACAAAGCTGATAATTTCCTCCGAAAGAAGATTGGGTTCAATAGAGGAGATGCGTAATCTTTCAATCTCGTCAACCTTTTCAAGTCCTTTTATGAGGTCAAGGAAGCTCTCTCCCGTGCTTTTACCGAAATCACCAATATTGACTCCTGTGAGAATGATTTCCCGGGCTCCTGCATTTCCTGCATCGCGGGCCTGCTGGACGGTCTCGGCAACGGTTGCATTGCGCGATCTTCCTCTGGCCAGCGGAATGGTACAGTAGGTGCAGAAATAATCGCATCCGTCCTGAACTTTAAGGAATGTGCGGGTGCGGTCGCCCGACGACCAGGAAGTCATGAAACGCTTGTCTTTGGCGATATTTCCGGCATGGACTTCAGCGGTATCAAGCTTTTCCAGCGAACCCAGATAGTAGGCCATGTCCAACTTTTCGTTACTGCCGAGCACCAGATCCACTCCTTTCATGTTGACAATGTTTTCGGGCTTGAGTTGAGCGAAACAGCCGGTTACCACGATGAACGCTTTGGGGTTGGTCCTAAGGGCTTTATTGATGGTGTAACGGCATTTCTTTTCAGCTGTTTCCGTGACCGAACAAGTATTGATGACATAAATATCTGCCCCGTCGTTGAAATTGACACGGACAAATCCTTCTTCCTGCAAGTGGCGCGCAATGGTGGATGTTTCGCTAAAATTAAGCTTGCATCCCAAAGTGTAGAAGGCCACTGTTCTTCTCGTAAACTGTGACTGGTCTATCATTTGGCAGATAGTTAAATTTTTTGCTGCCTGCTTACAGGCAGGCAGCAAATATTTTATATATATGAATCTGCAAAGATAGGAATGATTTTGAATTGGTGGAAAGAGTCTGGAAAGTTACTTCCGTCCCGGTTCCCTTAACATCTATGAGCCAGGTTCTAACAGCTAAGCTCTCCTTTAAGCTTAAAGCAGATCCGATGCCAGTTCGGCCAGATAACTGCGTTCTCCTTTCATCAGGTTTACATGGGCAAAGATTTCCTGGCCTTTCATCTTGTCGGTCAGATAGGCCAGTCCGTTGCTTAGCATGTCCAGATACGGAGAATCAATCTGATGGATATCACCGGTGAAAACCATTTTGGTACCTTCTCCGGCACGGGTAATAATGGTCTTTACTTCGTGCGGAGTCAGGTTTTGCGCTTCATCAATGATGAAAAATGCATCGGAAAGACTCCGGCCCCGGATGTAAGCAAGGGGGGTAATCACCAGTTCTTCGCGTTTTTGCATTTCATCTATCTGACTCAATTCTTTGCTTTGTTGAGGGAATCGATTTTTGATAACCCCCAGATTGTCGAAAAGGGGCTGCATGTATGGCCCTATCTTCTCATTGATATCGCCCGGTAGGAATCCCAAGTCTCTGTTGGCCAGCGGCATAATAGGCCTTGCCAGTAATATCTGTTTGTATTGTTTATGTTGATGCAGCGCTGCCGCCAATGCCAGCAATGTTTTTCCTGTACCTGCTTTTCCTGTAAGGGATACCAGTTTGACGTTGGGATTGAGCAGGGCATGCAATGAAAAGGTTTGCTCTGCATTGCGGGGGTCGATGCCAAAGGCGGAATGTTTTTCAATTCTGCGGATGGTCTGGCTCACGGGATCATACCAGGCCAACACACTCTGACTTGCATTTTTCAGAATTACATATTGGTTGGCAGGCAGCTGCTCCTCCGTCATTGGGAACTCTGCCCGGGGGACTTGTCCTTCCTGGTAGAGGGCTTCGATAATGGTTTTATCAAAACCGTCATAAGTCTCGACCCCGTGATGGAGTATCTCAATATTCTTGACTTTGTCGGATTCGTAGTCTTCTGAAACCAATCCCAAAGACTTGGCTTTCATTCTAAGGTTTATGTCTTTTGTGATGAGAATGGTTTGCCGTTCAGGATTTTTTTCTTTTATATGTAAAGTGATGGCCAGTATGCGATGATCAGGAGTGTTTTCGGAAAAGGAATTCTGCATCTGAGTAGGGATAGGCTTTCCTGTTTCAATAAAAAGCCTTCCATGCTCCTTGCCCAGGGAAATTCCTTTGGTGAAAAGCTGCTCTCCCGACAGCCGATCCATTTCCCGGACAAACTCCCTTGCCTGGAAATTTATCTGGTCATTCCCCTTTTTAAACTTGTCGAGCTCTTCCAGCACCACAATGGGGATTATGATGTCGTTTTCTTCAAAATTGTAAAGACACTTATGGTCATGAAGTAAAACATTTGTATCCAGAATAAATATTTTTCCTGATTTTTTCTTTTTGGCAGTCATAAATGAAGGGTTTTAAAGATTTGTTGTCCTCTAAATATATGGAAAAATTTGGGGACTCAAGTGGGGAGGAAGAAAAGTTTTTGGTGATGGGCTTTTAGAAGGAATAAGAGGAATTTTTCTCGGAATGATTGAAAGTACAGAGTAACCAATCCGAGAATTGATAATACGCTATTTCAATTCCACCACGGTACGATTGGGAGATCCAAAAGCTCCGTTTCTGAGGTTTCTTCATTGTCATTTCAATTCCACCACGGTACGATTGGGAGTCTCTTCCTTGTCCTGCCAAAGCCATAAAAATTCAATTTCAATTCCACCACGGTACGATTGGGAGGGAAATCCAAAAACTCTTATTGGATGGTTACGGGCATTTCAATTCCACCACGGTACGATTGGGAGGGGATATGGATGGGGTCATCTTATTAGACCAGTCTTTATTTCAATTCCACCACGGTACGATTGGGAGCTACGCAAGAATCCTGACGCCTATTACTTGCAGGTATTTCAATTCCACCACGGTACGATTGGGAGGTATAAGCAAAATAGGGTTAATAATCACAGCGTAGGAAATTTCAATTCCACCACGGTACGATTGGGAGTCGCCTAAAGCAATAAACAGGCTATTTGATAAATCCATTTCAATTCCACCACGGTACGATTGGGAGCGTAAGAAAAACGGCTATACGTCTGATCTTGAATATTTCAATTCCACCACGGTACGATTGGGAGTGTACTAGATATTTAGTGTCTGCATGTATTTTTTAATTTCAATTCCACCACGGTACGATTGGGAGGAAAATGGATAAAAGCAAGCAAACTATTTGGAAGGTATTTCAATTCCACCACGGTACGATTGGGAGAAGGGCGCTATTATTGAATTTATCTCCGCATGGCTGCATTTCAATTCCACCACGGTACGATTGGGAGTAAATTAAAGCCAACGCCCGGAAATGAAAAACTGGCAAATTTCAATTCCACCACGGTACGATTGGGAGAATATTAGGGCTGTCTGATAGTGTTACAATTGAGATATTTCAATTCCACCACGGTACGATTGGGAGTACTTCGCATTAACCATGTCCGAAACCTATTTGGAATTTCAATTCCACCACGGTACGATTGGGAGTCTGATAAGGTTCCTCCTGTTTCGGTTAATAGTTCGAATTTCAATTCCACCACGGTACGATTGGGAGAAATGAGAGAATATGAAGACAATTAAAAAATTTTTATTTCAATTCCACCACGGTACGATTGGGAGCCTGGACACGGTTTAAGTCTTTGTAGGTATTGCTGAATTTCAATTCCACCACGGTACGATTGGGAGTGAAAAATTCCTTAAATCTTCAACGGTTGTATCTCTATTTCAATTCCACCACGGTACGATTGGGAGCTTGAACCGTTAAATGATAGTACTTATGAGATTGATTTCAATTCCACCACGGTACGATTGGGAGATGCTTCGAACTGAGTAAAGAAGTAATCTAACCGGTATTTCAATTCCACCACGGTACGATTGGGAGCGTCTTGATTTTCCGTTAAGTATTAATACATTAAAATTTCAATTCCACCACGGTACGATTGGGAGTGTTTCTAAACTGCCAATAGTTATTTCCTTTAGGATTTCAATTCCACCACGGTACGATTGGGAGGGCCCTCAGGTCAGGGATATAAACCAAAATCGTACGGATTTCAATTCCACCACGGTACGATTGGGAGTTTTGAGATAACCAATTACTCCATGGAAGATATTGAATTTCAATTCCACCACGGTACGATTGGGAGTATCCGTGTAAATGGTATGGAGTCTCTTTATCGTTATTTCAATTCCACCACGGTACGATTGGGAGCTAAAACAAGTCATCCCGACCGGGATTTGTGGGTATTTCAATTCCACCACGGTACGATTGGGAGCCAATAGATAGCTGGAGATTGGTAGTTCATTAACATATTTCAATTCCACCACGGTACGATTGGGAGTCCATTTTCACAATGGCATCGGCAATGGTAAAGTGATTTCAATTCCACCACGGTACGATTGGGAGCGACACCCCCGATCAGAAAAAAGAAACGCTTACTGAATTTCAATTCCACCACGGTACGATTGGGAGTCCACCTACGTACGCTTCCGGTGGTCTGTTTGTAATTTCAATTCCACCACGGTACGATTGGGAGAAACTTCTTGAACTTTTTGAAAAGTGGGTCAATGGGAATTTCAATTCCACCACGGTACGATTGGGAGTCCACTATCTTTTTGAATCCAACTTCGTCATAAATCATTTCAATTCCACCACGGTACGATTGGGAGGGAGTTTGAGGATTTAAAAGTCTCAGAGGGTTTGACATTTCAATTCCACCACGGTACGATTGGGAGCGCCAAAGCGGATCTTCTCATAAGTGTCCTCGTGCTATTTCAATTCCACCACGGTACGATTGGGAGCAACCACAGAGTTGCCATCCTTATCGGTAAAGGTGATTTCAATTCCACCACGGTACGATTGGGAGCTGATACTAACTTCCCTGGGCCGCATGATTTTGATATTTCAATTCCACCACGGTACGATTGGGAGTTCCATTTCCCGCAGAATATCCTCCACGTTTAGCATATTTCAATTCCACCACGGTACGATTGGGAGATTCCAGGCATCTATAGGAACCTCTGGAGCTTTCCAATTTCAATTCCACCACGGTACGATTGGGAGCTACAAAGAGAGTAATTTTGTACAAACTTTAAGGCATTTCAATTCCACCACGGTACGATTGGGAGAAAGAATCAAATTTATTCCACAAAGCCATATACATATTTCAATTCCACCACGGTACGATTGGGAGTGAAACCAGTTGACCACTTGCTTTTCATCTTGAAAGGATTTCAATTCCACCACGGTACGATTGGGAGTGGCTTTGGCGGCTTTTTTGGCCCGTTCCTGACTGATATTTCAATTCCACCACGGTACGATTGGGAGACACCCGCAAGCGCTCACAAGGTAAAAATACCAGAATTTCAATTCCACCACGGTACGATTGGGAGTAACATCCAGCGACTACCTGGGTACTTTTGACTTATTTCAATTCCACCACGGTACGATTGGGAGGTATCTCCGCCTTGAGCCGTTATTGAAATATCATATTTCAATTCCACCACGGTACGATTGGGAGAACTTTCCTGTACAGATATGCCAGCAATGGCCCATTTATTTCAATTCAACCACGGTACGATTGGGAGTCAGGATTAGAAGTAGCGACACAATCCCGCTTGTCTATTTCAATTCCACCACGGTACGATTGGGAGGGAGACTTCACAAATTCCACATCCGAATACTGAAAATTTCAATTCCACCACGGTACGATTGGGAGTAATAAACCTTTCTTCTTCAAGACCTGTTATTTTTATTTCAATTCCACCACGGTACGATTGGGAGTTACATCCTCGGTAATCTCAAACGCGTCATTGGTATTTCAATTCCACCACGGTACGATTGGGAGTCAGCCGCTTCGATTATTTCCGTTTCCCCTATTTTTTATTTCAATTCCACCACGGTACGATTGGGAGCTTGTTACCTCCAAGGTTCGCAGCAACTCCACCGAGATTTCAATTCCACCACGGTACGATTGGGAGGGTTACATCCTCGGTAATCTCAAACGCGTCATTGGTATTTCAATTCCACCACGGTACGATTGGGAGAGAATAAAGTCCATATCAATCCCTCCTTGAATTATATTTCAATTCCACCACGGTACGATTGGGAGTGTAATATCCGGTACAATCCCCCCGGAAACTATTTATTTCAATTCCACCACGGTACGATTGGGAGATTGGCCGGTCGCCGGACTGGCGCGATTCTTTATTGAATTTCAATTCCACCACGGTACGATTGGGAGTGCAGGGCGTCCCGATGTGCTCAGGTCTTTTTGGTATTTCAATTCCACCACGGTACGATTGGGAGTAATTCATCTTGTAATCGTGCTTCTTCGATATTCAATTTCAATTCCACCACGGTACGATTGGGAGGGGTGGAGAAGAAAGAAAATGAATTAGGGGAAGTATCATTTCAATTCCACCACGGTACGATTGGGAGGTAAAACATTTAAAATAATTTGCATCTTAAATTGTATTTCAATTCCACCACGGTACGATTGGGAGTATGGTAGAACTCAGGGAAATATTAACTCATTCAGTATTTC
>NZ_JADQBH010000326.1:0-13440 GCF_016278715.1 Marinilabilia sp.
GGTGCATGGATGGTTTCAAAAGAACCTTTTATGAATTCTCTTTCTGACATTTTTACAGAATTAAAACTGAAAACCAGTTATGGTGTTAATGGAGAACAGGGGGGAATTGGCGCTTATGCTGCTCATGATTTGTACTCAGTGAACAACTTGAACGACAATGTATCAATTGTGTTTGATAGTAAGGGTAATAGAAATCTGACCTGGGAAAGTTCAGAACAGTTTCAGGTAGGTACCGAGTTTGAGCTGTTCAATAGAATTGCCGGTTCAGTTGACTATTATTCTAAAAATACGACTAACTTGCTTTTCGACAAACGTATTTCTCCAAGTAAGGGATATGCTATTATTCAGGTTAACGATGGTGAAATGGTTAACTCAGGTATTGAATTCGATCTCAATGCAGAACTGTATAAGTCAAATGACCTGAATATTGATTTTGGGATTAATGGTGCGTTCGAAAAGAATGAAATAACTGCCATGCCAATAGAGGATTCAACGGGTGAGCAGAAGGTGTTGGATGCAAGTGGTATTTATGGACGTTCGGCAGGACATTCTCTTTTTGATATTTACATTCCTGAATATGTGGGTGTTGATGCTGCTACTGGTGCTGCTCAATGGAATCGTTATTATAATGAACTGGAAGATGGTTCCAAAGAGTATATTCGAGATATGCAATTGTATCTTGCTGACAATGAGGGGCGGATAGGGACTATTGACAAGGAAATTACCACCAATTATTCGGAAGCTACCAGTAAGTATATTAACAAATCTCCTATTCCTACTGTAAGAGGCTCCTTCGATTTAAATGTTGAGTTTAAGGGGTTTGCATTGACTGCATTGTTCGCCTACAGCCTTGGCGGATATGGATATGATGGAAACTATGCCGCTCTGATGGATGATGATCTGGTTGGTAGCAATAACTGGCACAAAGATATTCTGAATGCGTGGAAAGAGCCTGGTGATATTACCGATGTTCCTGCTATTACTAGTGGAACAAATACGGTAGATATTAATTATACTCAGGCAAATCGTACATCAGACCGATTTGTGACCAGTACTGATTACCTTTCTCTGAACAACCTGGCCTTGTCGTACAATTTCAGTGATCGCGTGTTGGATCGTATGGGATTAAAAGGTCTTAAACTTTTTGTTTCAGGAGATAATTTGTGGGTTTCAACAAAACGTAAAGGATTCTATCCAAATACCTCAGAAGTTGGTGCTTCCAGCAGATATCAGTATGTATCGCTGACCAGCATTACAGGTGGTATCAATATCAAGTTTTAAACTAAAAAATAATAAGATATGAAATATATAGTTTTAATTTTGATAGCAGTGTTGACCATTGGGATAGCATCATGTACCGATGACTATCTCGAAACAACTGCTACCGAATTTATCTCGGCTGATCGGATGGAAGAAGTTGGCCCATATAATCCCGGGACTTTTGATGGTCTGGTTCGAGGCATCTACTCTCTGATGATTCAAAACGGGACAGGTGGTACAGATTTGGATCACGATGATTTTGGTCAAAAGGGATACGACATCTATCTTGACTTGTTGAGTAGCGATATGGCGCTTTCAGGTTACAATTATGGATGGTATAGCGATATTGCCAGAATGACGGCAACCACTGATAATACAAATCTTGCTAATTATAAAGCCTGGCGCTATTACTACAGAATTATTTTTGCTGCAAATTCAGTAATTGATGGCCTGGGAGGCAATGATGCCGAATTGGAAACTGCGGAGGAAGAATATCAGATGGGACAAGCTAAAGCTATGCGTGCGCACTCGTATTTCTATTTAGCTAATTTGTTTGCTGAGGATTATGAGCCCAGTGCTATGATTCTCCCTATTTACACTGATTTAGAGCAGGAATCGCAACCATTAAGTTCTGCTGCTGATGTTTGGACATTAATAAAAAATGACCTTGAAGAAAGTGTTGTGTTATTGGATGGTTTTAATAGAGGTGGAGAGTTGCACTCTGTGAATAAGGATGTGGCTACCGGAATTTTAGCTTATGTTTATCTTACATTGGGTGAATATGATAATGCTGCGGCATCTGCCTCAAGTCTTATTGAAAATTATTCTGTTATTCCCATAGATAAAGTAGCTGGAGGATCTGATATTCCACGGAATGCATATAGCTATTTTGATGGTGATGGTGCAGATTGGATTTGGGGTTTCGATTTAACATTGGATCAGGGACTTGACCTTGTTTCCTGGTGGGGACAGGTTGACTATTACACTTATAGTTATGCAGCTGCAGGTGACCCGAAAACCATGGATGCAGGTTTATACGCAAGTATTCCTGCCGAAGATGTTAGAAGCAACCAATTTGTTAATGCAGGTATCTTCTATCCTTTGAATAAGTTTTATGATGAGAATCGCTCCCCAATGGGGCAGCGCGAAGTAACGTCTGACTATGTGTATATGCGCGTGGAAGAGATGTATCTGATTAAAGCTGAAGCTGAGGCTTTTGCCGATGATGATGTAAGTGCACGGGCTACATTAAAATCATTGCTTGCTGAAAGAATTGGCCCAACAATGATTGAAGATCCTGAGAATCCTGAAGAATTGATCGTTGGAACGACAGCTGAAGAGAATCTTGCTTATCTTGATGCCCTTTCAGGAGATGCTCTTAAAGATGAAATCTATAAACAGTGGAGAATTGAAATGTGGGGTGAAGGGAAAAGCTATTTTGCTATGAAGCGAAATAAAGCTACCATTGTTCGTCAGGGACATATTGACTTTGATGGCGTGGAAATTCCATACAATGATGACCGATTGACCTTTGATATTCCGCAACAGGAAATACAGGACAATCCCCATATTACACAACCATAAATTAAAAATTTTGATAAAAAAGGGCTGCTCAATAATTTTGGGCAGCCCTTTTTGTTTATTTTTGTCTTATTGGTTCAAATAATTTTTGGACTTAGTTTTTTTATTAACCCTAAAGTAAAAATGTAATGCGATTAAAATTTTTCTTTCTGGCCCTTTTATTGGCAGGTTTATCTGTAAACCTTTCCGCCCAGGGCCTCAAATCCTTCAAGCTACAAAACGGACTACAGGTATATGTGTGGGAGGATTCCACACAGGCCGATGTTTTTGGAATGGTAGCTGTCAGAGCGGGAGCGGTTGACGATCCTGCAGAATATACCGGATTGGCCCACTACCTGGAGCATCTGATGTTTAAAGGAACCCAGATGATTGGCGCTCACAACTGGGCCGAGGAACGCCTTGTTTACGACTCTATTGTAGCCAAATTTGATGAAAGGGCTGAAGTTACTGATCCTGAAAAAAGGCGTGCCATAGATTTGGAAATAAACCGGCTCACAACCCGGCAGGCGGCTTTGAGTAATCAGAATGAATTTACTGCTCTAGTACAAAATATGGGGGGTGAATATTTAAATGCCGCTACAAGTTTTGATTACACTCAATATTTCAACAGTTTTCCGAAAACTGAGTTGGCCAGATGGCTTGAATTGTACTCTACTCGTTTTATTAATCCTGTTTTTCGTTCTTTTCAAACGGAATTGGAGACTGTTTACGAAGAGTATAATATGTATCAGGACGATCCTACTGATCGTTTTAGAAATGTACTTTTAAAACAACTTTTCAAAGGACACCCTTACAGTCGTCCGCTGATTGGACTGCAGGAACACCTCAAGAACCCTCAGATCAGTAAGCTTATAGAGTTTTATGAAACATGGTATGTTCCCGGAAATATGGCCCTTATTCTTGTGGGAGATGTAAAAACAGAAGAAGTTGCCAATTTAATTAATGCAAAATTTTCCAGGTTAGCGGCAGGAACTGCTCCTCAACCAAAGGAATATGAGATTGCCGCTATTGAAGGGCGGACGCAAATAAAAGAGGAAGTAGGAAGTTATCCGCGTCTGATTCTTGGATATGAAGGGGTGGAAACAGGACATCCCGATGCCATAGCTCTTGAAGTTGTGACCAATCTGTTGACCAATCGGTCGCAAACTGGTTTGTTGGACAAATTGGCCCTTGATGGAGAAGTGATGCATGGTTCAGCATCTCCATTATCATTGTCTGATTATGGACGTACAGTTATTGAGGTAATTCCAAAATATGATTACAATCAGCGACGTTTTGAATCACACCGTTTTGTGGAGAAACTGGTGCTGGAAGAAGTGAGTAAATTGCGGGAAGGTAAAGTTGATGAACGCCTTTTGGAGACTGTGAAGAATAGTCTTGTGCGCTCAAATATGCGGTCGCATGAGTACAATCAGGTAAAAGCTAATCTGATAGCAGAAGCTTTCATCAGTGGCAGTAGTCTAGATATGGTATTTAATTATCCCGAATTGGTGAAATCAATTACCCTTGAGGATGTTCAGCGTGTAGCAAAAAAATATCTGAATGATAATTTTCTGGCTTTGCATATAAGTGCTTCGGACGATCATGATGTAGAAAAACTTAATAAACCTGATTTGCCATTGGTGCCTGTTTCTTCTGCTTCTGAAAAATCATATTACGCAAATCTGTTTTCTAAAATTCCTGTTTCTGAGCCGGATATTCCAACCGTTGGATTTGACGATGTAAAAACAGGAACCATTAACGAGAAGAGTAAGTTGTTTTATTACCCCAATCCGGTCAACGATATTTTTACCATGACCATCAGATATGGAATTGGAACCCGGGAAATGCCTGACCTCGAATATGCTGTTCAATTGATGAACGATGCAGGTGTTTTAGGCAATTATACACCTCAGGAGTTTCGGATGGCATTGAGTGAAGTAAATGCCACCATTTCGTATCGCGTTGATGAAGATTATCTTTATGTATCTGTGGAAGGTTCTGAGGCCAATTTGGTTGATGCATGTGGGTTAATGACACGCCAGATACTGATGCCCGATTTGGATGAAAAACAGCTGGATAATCTGAAAGGTAGTGCTTATCAGGGAAGATTGATGGAAAAAGAGGTGCTGGATATTAAAGAGGATGCTATGACAGAATTTTTGGTGTATGGCGATAAATCATCCTATATTGATCGGAAGTCCTTAGACGATGTGTTAAAGATGACTTTTTCTGATTTATCCAAATCCTTCCAGGAAGCCACCAATTATTCTGCAGAAATTTTCTATACGGGGCAGCTGCCATTCGAAACTGTTCACCAATTGTTGAACACCCATTTGCCGCTAAAGAAAACCGAACTGGAAAGTTCTTCTCCGCAGGAAATGGAGATAAAGAAATACAATGAGAATCAGGTATTCGTTTATCACGACCCGAAGGCCAAGCAAAGCCGTATTGTTTTCTATACCGATGGTCCGGAAATGACTCCTGCCAAAGAGGCTTTGGTTTTTTCTTTTAATCCTTATTTTGGAGACGGCTTTACTGCGCTGGTTCCTGATAGGATAAGAGTTCAAAACTCAATGGCCTATACCTCTGTTGGTATATTTAGGTTGGCGGAAACCTTACAGAATCCAGGTGTTTTTTATGGTTTTATTGGGACCCAGGGCGACAAAACCAATAGAGCAATTGATTTATTCATGGATTTGGTGCGTGATATGCCGGAGAATGAATTTCGCATGTCTGATATAAAAAATTATCTGGTGGGCTCCACAATGGGGATGAAACCTCATTTCAGAAACTTCGCTATGGTCTGCGAGAACTGGAAACTCAGAGGGTATGAGCAAATTCTGCCAAAAGAACTGCTGCCTGTGTATGAAGAGATGGAGTTTGCCGACATCGTTGAGTTTTATGAACAAAATCTGAAAGACAAGCCGATAGTGATTGGTATCGTAGGAAACACTAGTGATTTTGACCTCAAAGCACTAGAGAAGTATGGAGAAGTAGAACGTGTAAGGGATGGTGACCTTTTTAAAGATTAAGATTGTTTTATATACCTTTTTGAATAGAGAAGCATCGGTAAGGAAACTTGCCGGTGCTTTTTTTTTTGGAAGAAAAAGTGAAGCACCCGCCCATTAAATACTGAACCAGCTGTTTTCCTCTAATAATATTAGCTTGAATCCCTAATTCTTATATGCCCTATATGGACAAGCCAGAACCAAACAAATCTGTAAAGAATCTGTCGCCGCTCCGCAGCTTTTTTCTTTTTCATTACATTATTTTTACCCTTGTGCCGCCGCTTCGCTGCTATTAATTCCTAGTGTCGTGTCATGTATAAGCCTAAAGCCGCGGAGCGGTTACAGAATGGCAACACTGTCATCGAAGCCAGCACCAACTAAAAACGCTGAGCGGTTACAGAGCGGTAACTCAATTATCACAGAACAATCCCAACCATTTAACCCCCAATGTGAACAGCCTTCAGGAGAAATTGTGAAATATCTTGCCAAAAAAAACACGAATATTAGGAGAAAGGGCCTTGTAAAGTTTTATTTTTTTTTTATTTTCTTATGTGGTTTCGTTCCCGAAAATGAACTGCTATTACCCTTCTTTAGTTATTTAACTTTTATTTGCTTTTGTGGGTGCAGGTTGTTGCTATTATTTTGTTCGGACAGGAGGAGAAGGCAAAAATAATTATTCTTTTATTGAGATAAGTAATTGAATTTGAGGGTGTATTCAAATGTAAAATGAAAGCCTATTGTGAATGTGGGTATTGTCTGAAAAAATACAAAAATAACTGAGGATATGGCATAAAATGGGGGGGGGGTGGCAAAAAAATATATATAAATTAAGTTCAGCATGACAAAAATCAATGAGTTAAATATAAGAAATATGGTGGCAGAAATTTTGACTTGTAGAAAAAGTTTCTAATTTTGCATTAAACAAACACATTACCCCATTCGTTTATTCCTTTACTACTGCCCAATTAAAGAACTATTAATTGTTAATAAAAATTGACAATTATTTAGGATTGTTGTAATTTAATTTTTTTTTTTAAGTTGTTCCATATTTTTTAATTTTAAACCTATTAATCTATGAAGAAAGTACTTTTAGCACTTTCGTTCCTCATGGTATTTGGGCTTGGGTCTTTATTAGCACAAGCACAAACCATTAGTGGAACTGTTACGGGAAGTGAAGATGGTGTGCCGATACCGGGTGTTTCCGTTTTCGTAAAAGGCACTACAGTGGGTACAGTTACCCAGGTGGATGGTACGTATACTCTAAATGTACCTCAGGATGCTGAAGTCATTGTATTTTCCTTTGTTGGGCTGGAAACTCAGGAAATTCCTTTTGAGGGCCAGACAACTATAAATGTTAGTATGGTTGATGAGGCTTTTCAGATGGATGAAGTTGTGGTAACAGCTTTGGGAATTCGAAAGTCAGAAAAAGCATTAGGGTATGCTGCAACATCTGTTGACGCCGAGGAAATTTCAAAATCCAAGACTTCGGATATGATGTCTGCCTTGTCGGGTAGAGTTGCTGGAGTTCAGATTGCTAGTACTTCAAGTGATCCTGGCGCCTCAACAGGAGTTATGATTCGCGGTATTAGTTCCCTTTCAAATGGTGGAAACCAACCTTTGTATGTTATTGATGGTGTTACTATTAATAACAGTTCTACTTTTAGCAATGATGCTTTAAATAGTGGATATGACTTTGGTAACGGTGCCAATATGGTGAATCCTAATGATATTGAAAACATTACCGTTCTTAAGGGTGCTGCAGCGACTGCATTGTATGGAAGTAGAGCTGCCAACGGTGTTATTATGATTACCACAAAGTCCGGACAAAAACAAGAAGGAGTGGGGGTTACCGTTGAATCAGGTATTCAGGTTTCAGATATTTTGCGATTACCTGAATTTCAAAATGATTATGGAATGGGATGGAGTGGAGACCATACTTTTATTGAAAATGGTTCATGGGGCCCCAGATTGGATGGTTCTATACGGCAATGGGGACGTGTGTATAACAATTCCCAAAAAATAAAGCCATTTCTTGCCCAGGAAGATAATGTTCGGGACTTTTTTGAATATGGTTTCCGTTATAATAATAGCGTATCATTTAGTGGTCAGACGGATAAAACTAATTATTATGCATCTTTTTCGCAATTAAGTGATGATGGTCTTGTTCCTACTGATGCTGATACATATGATCGTTATACTTATAGTTTGAATGTTGATCAGAAATTAACTGATAAATTGACTGTTAATAGCAATCTGAAGTATTCTCATTCACGTAACCAATATTCTCCAACAGGGCAAGGTTTGACAATGATTAACTCTATTTATCAAACTCCCAGAGATATTAGCCTTATCAGTTTAGCTGATTACGAAACGGATCCATTTGATCAACTTGGTTATTATTTTACTCCTTATGGAATTGCCAATCCATATTTTATAATTGACCATGTTGATAATGAATATAAGAGCAATAAACTTTTTGGAAAAGTACAGTTTGATTATCAGCTCACAGAAGGTTTAAGAGCTTCCTATAAACTGGGACTTGATTTAACAAATAGTGAAACCAAACTTGGTTTTCCCCAGATAGCTGTTGACCCTGGCACTCCTAATGCTGGTCAGATTGATCAGGATGGTAGTGTAACCAAGAATGCAAGTAGAAGAGCCGAATTAGACCATGATTTTAAACTTTTTTATGATAAGACTCTCGGTGATTTTGGGTTCAATGGAATTGGTGGGCTAAATCTTAATGAAAGAACAGTTTCTAATGTTTCTGCTGAAGTGACAGGATTAGATATTCCTTATTACTATGATTTATCTAACTCTTCAGGAACGCCTGTTGCAGATGAATATTCATCAATTCGTCGTTTGGTAGGAGTGTATGGTTCTGTGGAAGCTTCATATAAGAGTCTGCTTTATGCTACTGTAACCGCTCGAAATGACTGGTCTTCCACGTTACCTAAGGGAAACAATTCTTTCTTTTATCCCGGAGCGACATTAAGTTTTGTATTTACAGAATTAATTCCTGAAAATAATATTTTGAGTTTTGGTAAAATGAGATTTGCATATGGCAAAACCGGACGTGATGCATCACCTTATCAGATTTTGCCATATTTCGTTCAGGGAGAAGTTTATAATGAATTTCAATCAATCAATTTCCCGCTTTCGGGATATAATGCCTTTGAAGTAGGCAATGGTTTAGGAAGTTTAGACTTGTCACCCGAAATGTCAACAGAGGCTGAGGTTGGAATGCAACTTGAGTTTTTTGGACGACGTTTGGGTATTGATGCAGCTTATTATAATAAGTCCAGTTCAAAGCAGATTTTTACCGTTGATATGGATCCTGCAACTGGTTATACAAATCAGACAACCAATATTGGTGAAATAGAGAATAGAGGTATAGAACTATTAGTTCGAGTTGTTCCTATTGAATTTGGTGATTTTTCATGGGAAATTGCAGTTAACTACTCTAAAAATGAAAATGAGTTGGTAAGCCTGCCTGAAGAATTAGGTGGTGATCAAGGAGAACTGGATTTGTATGGATTTGGAACCACTAGTGCCAGTACACATTTGGTTGCTCAGGTTGGAAAACCCATTGGCTTATTTAAAGTTACTGTTCCTAAAAGGGATGAAGAAGGGAATATTGTTGTAAATGCAACCAGCGGATTACCTGTTGCTGCCGATCCAAAAGTCGTAGGAGATGCTAATTATGATTATATGATGGGAGTAACCAATAACTTCTCCTATAAGAATTTGAGTTTAAGCATTAACTTCGATATTCGACAAGGTGGGTTAATGTATTCAAGAACTAAAGATATTCTTTCATTTACTGGAAATTCAATTCAGACTACTTTCAATGACAGGAAACCATTTCTTGTCCCCAATTCTGTCAATGAATTAGCAGATGGAACTTTTGAGGAGAATACAACACCTGTTAATCCGGCAGATTTTTATTCCTATTTTGGAGATGGTGAAGATAAATTGAATGAAAACTTTTTGATTGATAGATCGTTTGTGAAATTGAGGAATATTTCTCTCTCGTATAAGTTGCCTAAACGTTGGATAGGAAATGGTTTTCTTCAGGATGTTACCCTGACTGCTTTTGGAAACAATTTGTTTATCTGGACTCCGAAGGATAATACCTTTATTGATCCGGAGGTTTCAACTTTTGGAAATGACTTGGAAGGTATGTTTGGAGAATATTCTGCTAATCCATCAACAAGAAAGATTGGTGGTTCAATTCAAGTGAAATTTTAAACAGATATGACAATGAAAAAGATATTTATAATTTTATTCATCATTCCGTTGTTCTTTACAAGTTGTGAAGATTGGTTGGATGTGAATACAGATCCAAATACGCCGAGTGATGTTCCGTCGGAATTAATCCTTCCAGCAGCAGAAACTTCTATTGCTACTCGTTTGGGAGGTAACATTTTTAATTTCTCCGGGATTTTTGCCCAGTATTGGACACAAGCCCCTGAAGCAAATCAGTATAATAAAATAGATAATTATACTATTACGGCACCTTTTCTGGATAATGATTATAATGAGTTGTATGCGGGTGCTTTGAATGATTTGGAGAGAATTAAAACTAACGCTTTGGCAGAGGATGCTACGGGGTACTATTTTGTTGCAACAGTACTGCAAGCCTATACTTATCAGATTTGGGTTGATATGATAGGAGATATTCCTTATTCAGGTGCATTGCAGGGAGTTGAAAATAAATTCCCGGCTTATGATAATGGCCAGACAGTTTATGAAGGAATATTGGGTGATATTGATGAAGCAATGGATATGCTCACAGAAGATTCTTATATCAGTCCAAAAGATTACTTATTTGAAGGTGATCTTGACAAGTGGGTTGCATTCGCGAATTCTTTGAAACTAAAGATTTACATGCGAGCCAGCTATGCTGTTGATTATTCCACTGAGATAAGAGCACTGATGGATCAAAACAATTTTATTGTTGAGGATGTTGCTTTTGATGGCTGGCAGGCTGAAGCTTTTCGGTATAACCCTTGGTATGGAACAAATACAATAGGCCTTGGTACTGTAAATAATATTGCTGCCACTCCTATTATTAATTATTTGGAAAGTAAAGCGGATCCACGATTGGCTGTTTTATGGACCGATGTGGATGGTGCTTATGTAGCTGGTGTTCCTGCCATGAAAGAGGGACTTACTGCTGAGTATAGCGCCCCGATTATTGATCCTGTTCAACCAGTCTATTTTCTGACTATGTCAGAACTTGAATTGTTTAAAAGTGAAGCTTATTTGAGGTTTTATACTGATGATGCTGAGGCTAAAGCTGCATATGAAAGAGCTATTGATTATAATTTGGCTTTGCATGGTTTAGCAGTTAGTGGTTCTAATTTATATGGAGCAGGACGGGTTTATGAATGGCCTTCTACAGGAACTAATGAAGAGAAAATTAAAACAATTGGGATGCAAAAGTGGGTTTCACTTTGTCTGGTTAATAATTTTGAAGCATGGACTGAAATGCGTCGTTTAGGATATCCTGAATATACAGGTAGTATTGCAGAAGATGTTTATGCCGGGGAAACCTATGTTGCCGGAACATTGATAAGTCCGTCAGGCAATGCTCTTGGGGTAGGCAATTTTATACAACGTCTTCCTTACCCTGAGGAAAGTACTCGATTGAATGATAATGCTCCTGCCCAAAAGGCTCAAACAGAACCAATTTGGTGGGATCAGAAGTAACTAATTCTTAAAATTCTGAAAATATGAAGAATTTAAAATATTTGTCGTTATTTTTTGTCGGTCTGGCTATGGTATTTTCAGGCTGTGAAAAATCAACTTCCACAGAAGATATAAGTAGTATTACACACTTTGTTACTTTTGAATTGGAAGAAGGTGAGGTTGTGATAATCGAAAAGGGAGAAGAATATGTTGAACCTGGCTATACAGCCTTTGAAGGTGAGACGGATGTCACGTCCAGTGTTCAGGTTTCCGGAGAAGTTGGTGAGAGTTTAGGTGTTTACGAAATAAATTATTCAGCTGTTAACGAAGATGGTTATCCGTCTTCATTAACCCGACAAGTTATTGTATATGACCCAACATCACCAGAGGATGATATTTCGGGAGAGTATATTGCCGAGGTTGTTCGTACGGAGGCTGATGGCACGAACCCACGTCCGCGTACAAACTCATTGGCTATTTCTCAGGTAACCCAGGGAATATTTTATGTAGAAGGTTTTTTGGGGAATTACTATTCTATCGGGTCTGAATATGGTCCAGCCTATAGGATGGATGGATATATTGCCCTAAATAGTGATTACACTATCTCGGTGCTTTATAGCCATCTTGCCGGTTGGGGTGACGGTCTGGAAGATCTTCTAAATGGGGCATACGATCCTGAAACCGGTCAGATTTATTGGGAATCTATTTATGCTGGGAGTGATATTTTTGCTGTAACAGCTTATTAGAATGTTCAATATTTTTAGTTATTGAATTAAATAATTTTAAAAGATATGAGAAAAATAATATTATTCGCAATAGTTTTTGGCTTAATTACTTCTTTCACATCGTGTGAAGAAGATTTTGAGCCGGGGGGAACAGCTGTTGAAGATTTATCTGGTCGGTGGAATGTTCTCTATAATCACAGTGTTTATGGGGAAGATGCATTTGGTTATGGAAAAACTGAGATATTGACTTATAATACAGCTGATAATTCTTCTTCTGAGTTCTGGCTTAGTGATGAAGGTAACTTCTGGGATTATAGAGTCCGTATTCCTGTTGATTTGCAAAATCTTACTTTTGGAACTGAAGATACAGTTGTAAATGCAGTTACTGGTTATGAGATTAAGATTCTTGTGCGAAATGGTAAAATTCTTGAAAATGCTGCAACACCCCCTTCTGGTTTACCTGTTGATAGTATTTATTTTGAACTTTGGTTCGAGGATTTAGAAGGTAGTACTGGTTTTGCAAATGATACACTCTTTGTATCAGGATATCGGTATACTGGTTGGGAAGAGGATAACTAATCTTCTTTACTTTTTTAATCTGGCTATTATTTCCCGTAATAGTTTTTGTGAGGGGCAGTGCTTTCGGGCGCTGTCCCTTTTTTTGTGTGCGAGAGAGGCTCCCTGAATTTCCGCGGGGAGGGGTAGAGGATGAAAGAGGCTGAGGCTGAGGTTGAGGCTAAGGTTGAGGTTAAGGTTGAGACTAAGGTTGAGACTAAATCTTTTTGGTTTGGTCAATCAAACTTGTATCAGGGGCGACAGAAAAATGTATTTTGTAGGTGTCACCCCATCCGGGGCTATATTTCGTTTAGCTTGAACAATCTATTTACCAAACTGCCGCCCCATCCGGGGCTGTCCATTCAGCCAGAAAAAAATGATGTGATTTATTTATTTCCAATGGTAAGGAGGTTCCTCCTGGGAACATTCACACCCATCAATCTATTTGTTCCAGCCCCAGCGGGGCGACAGTATGGTAGAGAATGTAACAAGATAAAAGGTGAAGCCCCGGCAAGGGTGACAGAAAAATGTATTTTGTAGGTGTCACCCCATCCGGGGCTTATTTCGTTTAGCTTGAACAATCTATTTACCAAACTGCCGCCCCATCCGGGGCTGTCCATTCAGCCAGAAAAAAA
>NZ_JADQBH010000326.1:13450-14354 GCF_016278715.1 Marinilabilia sp.
ATCTATTTACCAAACTGCCGCCCCATCCGGGGCTGTCCATTCAGCCAGAAAAAAAATGATGTGATTTGTTTATTCCCTATGGTAAGGGGATTCTTCTTAGGAACCTTCGCAATCATCGATGTATTTGCTCCAGCCCCAGAGGGGCGACAGATTGGTAGTAAAGGAATGTAACAATATAAAAGATGAAGCCCCGGCCGGGGTGACAGAAAAATAAATTTTATACGGATGAATGACATCCCGTACCCTACTACATATTTTTCTATACGCCTTATATGGTTCATTTCGTCCGATAAAAACTTCTCTTTTTCCTTTCATATTCTTCTTTCTATGCTTAAATTGTAATCTGTAAAAAGATTAATAAGTAATCAAAACAGGCAAATGAATACTGATAATCGGCACATTGTGCATTTCGATCTTGACTCATTTTTTGTTTCGGTAGAGCGGTTGATGAACAGTCGGCTCAATGGGATGCCGGTGATAGTAGGAGGGATGAGCGACCGTGGGGTGGTGGCAGCCTGCAGCTATGAGGCCCGGAAATTCGGTGTGCACTCGGCCATGCCCATGAAGCTGGCCCGCCGTCTTTGCCCTCATGCATTTTATGTGCGGGGCGATATGGATGAGTACAGCCGTTACTCACGAATCGTCACACAAATTATTGAAGAGTCAGCACCTCTGTACGAGAAAGCCTCTATTGATGAGCACTATCTCGATCTCACCGGGATGGATCGTTTCTTCGGCTGTCTGAAGTGGAGTCATGAGTTACGCAGCAAAATTATCCGGGAGTCCGGGTTGCCCATCTCATTTGGCTTGTCGGTGAATAAAACGGTTTCAAAGATTGCGACCGGTGAGGCAAACCAAACGGTGAGAAGCAAGTGCTGTATGAGGAGGTAAAGCCTTTTTTGTG
>NZ_JADQBH010000263.1 GCF_016278715.1 Marinilabilia sp.
AACTTCGCGTAAGCTGGGGTGTTACCGGGCAACAGGATATTGGTAGTGATTATCCTGCCCAGGCAGCCTATGTTTTGGCTTCAGAAGGATCCTATTATCCTATCGGAGGAACCTTTATGCCAACTCTTCGTCCTGATGCTTATGATCCAAATATAAAATGGGAAGAAACTACTACTCAAAACGTTGGTTTAGATTTCGGATTTTTCAGGAACAGAATTTCTGGTTCTGTAGATGTTTATAAGAGAGAGACCGAAGATTTATTGAACGAGGTTACCATTCCATCCGGAAGTAACTTTTCCAATACATTATTAACCAACGTTGGGAGTCTTGAAAACCGTGGATATGAAGTGTCGTTGAACTTCATCCCATTCTCTACCAGAGATATGTCGCTAAATGTTGGTTTTAACCTTTCTTATAATGAGAATGAAATTACCAAACTGCTGATGTCTGATGACCCTGATTATCTGGGAATTCTTTATGGAGATGCAATGACAGGACAGAAACAGGTCACCCGTGTTGGCGAAACTGCGTATTCATTCTTTATGAACCGTCAGGTGTATGACCAGAGTGGGAAACCTATAGAAGGGTTATATGAAGATATCTCCGGAGAAGGTGGAGCAGTTAATGGAGACAATGCTGACAAGTATATTTACAACAACCCAGTGCCTGAATATCTTCTCGGTTTCTCCCTGAGGTTTAACTATAAAAACTTTGACATCTCAGCCAACAGCCGTGCCAGTATTGGGAACTATGTGTATAATGAAGTAGCTGCCGGTTCATCTTACGACCAGATACAGCAAATTGGTTACTGGAAGAATTTCCCTAGGGTATTGAGAAAAACTGATTTTGTGAAACGTCAGCTTACCTCTGATTATTTTGTACAGGATGCTTCTTACTTTAAGCTGGATAACGTTACAGCGGGATACAACTTCGAGAATATTACAGACAAATTATCTGCGTATGTTAGTCTGACAGCGCAAAATATTTGGACTATTACTGATTATGACGGACTCGATCCTGAAGTGGATGGTGGAATTGATAATAACTTCTACCCGCGTCCTCAGGTGTTTATGCTGAGTATTAATCTGTCTTACTAATTTCCCATTTTCAAAAGATATAGATATGAATAAGATATTAATAATATTAGGAGTTTTGACGTTCACCGGGATGTTCTCTTCCTGTGTGGATGATCTTGACGTAAAACCCAAAGACCCGGATACAATTCTCTCCGGAAACTTAGGGGATGATCCTGACAATATGAAACAGGTATTGGGTAAGATTTATGCCAGTTTCATCATTGCCGGCCAAGGTGATAATGGTGGAGCAGACATTGCTGCATCTGATGAGAACTTTTTTACAACCATGCGTGCTTTGTGGAATCTTCAGGAGATTTCTACCGATGAAGCTATTTGTGCATGGGGCGATGTGGGTATTGCTGACTTGAATACCCAAACATGGAGTCCGAGTAACCCATTCCTGACTGCACTTTATCAACGTTTGGGCTTGAGTGTTACTTATGCCAATGACTTTATTCGTATGAATAAGGGCAGTGAAGATCCGGAAGTTGCCAGATATGTGGCTGAAGCCAGATTTTTAAGGGCATTAGCCTATACCTGGATGATTGACCTTTTTGGAAATCCTCCATTTACTACCGAAGAAGATGGAGTTGGTAAATTTTATCCTGAACAGATCAATCGTGCCGACTTATTCGATTATGTTGTTACTGAACTGAAGGATATTGAGGATGAAGTGGGTGAACCCGGATTCTCTTATCCCCAGGCCGACAAAGGCGCCGTTTGGATGCTTTTGGCCCGTTTGTATCTCAATGCGGAAGTTTTTACCGGAACAGCACAATGGGACAGCTGTAAGTTCTATGCCGATAAAGTGATTGCTAGTCCTGCTTATGAACTGGCAGCGAACTATCGTCGGAACTTCAGTGCCGATAACGGATATGACGATGGTAATCTTGAGATGATTTTTGCCTGGGAACAGGATGGTGTTAACACTCAGGGATATGTTGGAACAACTTTCCTCATTGAATCAAGCAGTGACGCCGACTACCTTCCTGCAGAAGAATATCACGGATTAACTGAGAATACCAACTGGAATGGTAACCGTTCTCGTAAAGATTTCATGAACATTCTGGTTGATACTCTTGCAACTTATGGAAATGTACCAGTTCCGATGACTGACCGGGAGTTTACTGCAGCTGATGATAATAGGGTTTATCTCAAAATAAAGAGGACTATTGATATTCCCAGTCCTTCATCAAGTGGAGACTATGGAATTGGTGTTTACAAATTTACTGCACGCAATGCAGATGGTTCTCAAGCTGAGAACTATAACCCCGCCTATGCCAGCACCGACTTTCCTATTTTTCGACTGGCTGATGCATATCTGATGAGAGCTGAAGCAAATTTCCATCTTGGAGATCGCAGCTCAGCTATTGCTGATATTAATGTGATTCGTGAAAGGGCATACGGTGATGAAAGCGGAAATATAACCGATGCTGAACTTACAGAGGAATTTATCCTTGACGAACGTGCACGGGAGTTTTATTATGAAGCTCAGCGTCGTACCGACCTGGTTCGTTTCGGACAATTCTCGAATGGTACCTATAACTGGCAGTGGAAAGGTGGAACTTTTGAAGGAACTGCTACCTCCAGTCATTTGGATGTGTTTCCGATTCCCGGGGATGAAGTTTCCGCTAATCCAAATATTCAACAAAACACGGGTTACTAAACCAAAAAAAGAATAAACGATGAAAAATAAAATATTATTATATCTGACTTTTGTTGGGTTGCTTGGGGGTCTCGTTGCCTGCGAAGACGAAGGCGAGATCGTAACAATGCGAGAAAACCCGATAGCACCGTCTATTCAGACGATGCCTGAATTAACACTAAGCAGAGATAGAGGAACCGACTCTCTGGAGTTTGTTGCAACCCCTGTAGATCCAGGATTTCAGGCTTCAGCTCGTTATTTTCTGGAAGCTGCAGCTGCAGGTACTAACTTTGCAGATCCCGTGCAATTGTATAATGGGGTTCAGGCTGATGAAATTAAGATTACAGCAAGTGATTTGAATACCGCATTATTGAAGAAGTTCCCTGCTGATGCAACGTCATCTTTGGATTTCAGACTTAGGGCGGTGTTGGTTGTTGATGCAGGAACAGGAGCTCCTGGTACCGGAACCGATCCTTTTGAGTATATCTCTGCCGTTCAAACTGCCGATGTTTATCTGTATGGTTTACCTCGTCTGGAACTGCTTAACTCAGGGATGGATCAAAAGATAGAATCTCCGCTGGGTGATGGTAATTATTCAGGATTTGTTAAACTGGATTCAGAAAATCCCTACACGCTGTTTGATCCGGAGACCAATACCGAGTATGGTGGTGGCAGTGGAACTCTTGTTGTAGATGGCTCTGCTATTCAACCGGGAGCATCAGGCTGGTATCAAATGTCAGTCAACATTAATGACCTGACTTTCACTACGGATCCATATATGATTGGCCTTGTTGGTTCTGCTACGCCCAATGGTTGGGATACACCGGACCAGAAGATGGATTATGATCCCAAAACAGGAACCTGGAGTATTACTCTTGATCTTGTTGATGGTGATATTAAATTCAGAAAAAATGATGGTTGGGCATGGAACCTTGGTGGTACTCCTGATAATTTGGTTCAGGGCGGTGACAATATTGTGGTAACTGCCGGGAATTATACCATTACACTTAATATTATTGATGATACTACCGGTACTTATACAATTGTTGAAAACACGGTGGAGTAATTAAGAAAAAAGAAGCTTCCCTGTGAATTTGGGCGATGCCAATCAAATTGTTCACTATCACAGGGAGTTTCAAAATCTTAACGTTTAAATTTTAGAATATGAAAAAAATCAATAAATATGGAAGTCTTGGTCTTGTTGCATTGCTGGCAATATTCTCGGCTTCCTGCACAGAAGAAATGTCGGAATTAAGGCTTGAGCCTTCGATGAAGACAACTCAAAGCATGGAGGTAACTTCTGCTACTGCTACGGTTGAAGGGTTTATTGTAGCCGGTAGTGAGGATTTTACGGAGAAAGGAATTTGCTACAGTACTTCTCAGGAACCTACGGTAGAGGACAGTAAAGTGGTTTATTCCGGTGATGAAACCGGTGCTACATTTATGGTTACTCTCTCCGGACTTGATTTTGCTACTAAATATTATGCTCGTGCATACGGCGTTACTCCCGGTGGCACACTGTATGGTGATGAAGTTACTTTTACAACCAAGCCGGTTGTTCCTACCGTTGTTACAGTTGAACCAACTGAAGTGACCAGTGTATCAGCCGTTATTGGTGGTAATGTTACTGCTGACGGTGGTGGTGCTGTAACAGCAACAGGTATTTGCTATAGCACAAACCCTAATCCGGATATCAGTCAGACAGATAGTGTTACTGTCGATGGAGAAGGAATGGGTGAATTTGTGAGTTCGCTGATAGGATTATCAAACAGTACCACTTATTATGTAAGGGCTTATGCAACCAATAGCGCAGGTACAGCCTATGGAGAAGAGGTTTCTTTCACAACCCTAAGCATCAGTAAATTTTGGTTGGTAGGTGACTACAACGGCTGGAATATTGAAGGAGAAGAGGCCTACATTATCTCCACTCCATCCAGTGGTGGTTTGGCAGAAGGCTACGCTTATCTGACAGCAGGTGGTCTTAAGCTTTCAACAGATCACACATGGGATGAGGCTACAACTTTTGGTGACGATGGATCAGGTGGTTTGACCAATCCTGGTGATAATATTTCAGTTCCGGAGGATGGTTACTATTTGGTTCAGGCAAGTCTTGCCGAAAAAACCTACACTTTAGTTAAAACCGAATGGGGTGTTATAGGTGATGCAACTCCCGGTGGATGGGATACTGACACCAACCTGAGTTATAATCAGGATGCTAAAGTTTGGCAGGGTGGTGTTCATCTTACTGCAGGAACAGGTACTTTTAAATTCCGCGCAAATGATGCTTGGACTTATGATTATGGCAGCACCGCAGGTGACAATACTCTGGATGCAGGTGGATCAAATATTCCTGTAGCAATGGAAGCTGATTATTCCATTACACTGGACTTGAGTACACCTAACGAATATACTTATAGTGCGCATCATTGGGGCATTATTGGAAGTGCAACTCCCGGTGGATGGGACAATGATACCAATATGACCTGGGATGAGGTGAATGAAGTATTCACCGTTACGCTGGATTTGTTGGCCGGAGAATACAAAATCCGTGCTGATGACGCCTGGGATTTGAACTATGGAGGTGATTTGAATGCTCTGATAGCTGGTGGCGACAATATGGTTATTAGTGATGCAGGTAATTATACCATTACATTTGATCCCTGGGCCCTGGTTGGTTCGTTGACTCAAAACTAATATGATGAAAATGGAGGAGGTTGCCGGAACAATTCCGGCTGCCTCCTTTTTTTATTATTGGCATTAAATATTATCTTTTGAAACTCCCCGTTTTTTCTTATTCATCTTGTATTCAGCAAGATATTGCTTCTGTTGATGTGAAAGGAACAAACACGTTGGAACAGACAAAAAGTGATTTTTTCAAATAGTACCTTTTCCCATCTCAAAAAAATGTGTGTCTCTCCTTTTTTGGAGGCGTTGAATGTTTAAGTACTCATTGGCCCGGAACCTTTTCAAAGAAGAATAATCCCATTCCGGAAGCCTTTACCAATTACTTTGAAGAAAATCTGCCCTCATCAGAAGGGTACAAAATATATTTTGATCATGGCATTGAAACTCTTGATGCCATCCACCTGTTAATACAAAAGGAGATTGACCAGGTGATGTTATTAATAGAGAATCCGGTGAGCAACTATGTTACCTAAGTTTTTCCGGAAGCAAATCATTCTGAGGTTGCCTGACAAAAGGGGTGGCATATAAATTTAAAGTTTCTTTTGTCTAACGAAGAATGTTGAATTGAGATTAGTTTAGAAAAAAGCATTAGGTTTTACAGTAAAACAAACAATATGAAGCGACTCTTTTTTTTCATGTTCATAGGATTTGTTACCTCCTGGGTTTCGGCCCAGGTAGTAACAACCCAACCAGCTATCCCCACCGGGGACACTGAAATAGTGGTGACCTTTGATGCTACCGCCGGAACGGGCGGATTGGAAAATTTCACCGGAGATGTATATGCTCATACCGGGGTGATTACCAGTGAAAGTACCGGAGATGCGGACTGGAGATATGTGGTGGCCGGCTGGGGCGTCAATGTCGAAAAGGCTAAAATGACCAGGGTTACTGACAATACTTATGAACTCACCATCACCCCCGATGTTCGAAGCTATTATGGCGTACCTGAAGGAGAAGAAATCCTGAAAATGGCGTTTGTGTTCAGGAGTGCGTCTGAAGTTGGCGGAAGCTGGCTGGAAGGAAAAGATGAAGGAGGTAAGGATATTTTGGTGGATGTATATACTGCCGGATTAACAGCTTTGCTGTCATCTCCTGCTGATGGTGCACTATTTGACCCGAATACCCTAATTAATGTAGAAGGTCAGGGGCAGGATTCCGACGGGTTGGAGCTTTTTCTTGACGGAGCATCAGTGGCTACAGCCGCAACAGGGCAACTGGCTTATTCATTTAATGCCCCCAGCGAAGGCAGTCATCAATTAATTCTTGTGGCCTCAGCAGGGATTGAAACTGATGCCGATACCGTTAATTTCTATATCAAGGAACCGGTGGTTGCGGAGCCTCGTCCCGCCGGATTAAAAAACGGGGTGAATGTTGTGGATGACAATACCGCCACATTACTCCTTCAGGCACCTGAAAAATCTTACGTTTATGTATTAGGCGATTTTAATAACTGGGAACCTCGTCCTGAGGCGCAGATGAAGAAAGATGGTGAGTTCTTCTGGCTGACTGTTCCGGGATTAATGGCAGGAGAGGAATATGCATATCAGTATTATATTGATGGAGAAGTGAAAATTGCTGATCCCTACACAAATAAAGTACTGGATCCCTGGAACGATAAATATATAACCGAAGGAATTTATCCCGGTCTAAAACCTTATCCATCAGCCAAGGGAGCAGATGGAATTGTTTCGGTTTTTACAACCACTCCTGATGAATACCAGTGGCAGACCGCTGAGTTTACTGCTCCTGCAACCGAAGATTTGGTGATTTATGAATTGCTGATTCGCGATTTCACCGACGCTCAGGATATTAAAACGGTTACCGATACACTAGATTATTTGCAGCGCCTTGGCGTTAATGCCATTGAGCTGATGCCTTTTAACGAGTTTGAGGGCAACGACAGCTGGGGGTACAATCCATCCTTCTATTTTGCCACCGACAAAGCCTATGGTACCATAAATGACTATAAGGAATTTGTGGATGAGTGCCATGCAAGGGGTATCGCTGTGATAATGGATATGGTGTTGAATCATAGTTTTGGTCAGTCGCCCCTGGTGCGTATGTACTGGGAGGGTGATAAGCCTGCCGCAAACAATCCATGGTACAACAGGGAACACAATATGGCCAATCCCGATGCGCAATGGGGATACGATTTTGATCATGAAAGTGAATACACCAGACAATTGGTTGACAGTATTAATTCCTACTGGATGTCTGAGTTCAGGATAGATGGTTTTAGATTTGATTTCACCAAAGGATTTACCAATACTCCGTATGGTACTTCATCATGGGCAAGCGAATACGATGCCAGTCGTATCAGTATTCTCAAACGGATGTCCAATGAAATATGGGCAAGAAATTCAGATGCCATCGTGATTTTTGAACATTTATCGGATAATACTGAAGAAACACAACTAGCAAATCATGGAATCTTGCTGTGGGGCAATATGAATCATCCTTTCAGTGAGGCTGTGATGGGGTTCAATGAAAACGGAAAATCTGATTTTACCTGGGCTTCATACAAACAACGTGGCTGGACTTCTCCCAATGTGGTGGCTTATATGGAGAGTCATGATGAAGAAAGGGTTATGTTCAGAGCCTTGAATTATGGAAAATTTCTTGATGGATACGATGTGAAGGAACTGGAAAATGCAGTTATGCGTTCAGCTATGGCATCAGCATTTCTGTTGTCGATACCGGGACCAAAAATGATTTGGCAGTTTGGCGAAATGGGGTATGATGTGAGCATTGATGAAGGAGGGCGTTTGGGACAAAAACCTCCCAGGTGGAATTATCTTGGAAATTATGCGAGAGAGTCCTTGTGGAATTTTTATGCAGGAATGATTGATCTTCGAAAGAATCATGCTGTTTTTAGTACCAGCGATTTTGAAATGGATGTTGCCGGAGAAGTAAAGCGCATCAGTTTGAATGGAGATAATGTGGATGTGAGATTAATTGGCAACTTTGGGGTGGAGACTTCGAGAAAGGCTGCATTTTTCAGTAGTACGGGTTGGTGGTACAATCATTTTCAGGGCGACAGTATCAATGTCACCAATGAAAATATGGTGTTGTCTCTTCAACCTGGTGAATTTGCTCTCTATACTTCTGAAAAGTTGCCCGGATTCAAGAATGTCACTTCAACCGGCCCCGGGATTTTTGACAATTCAAATGGGGTCCGGGTTTTTCCTAATCCGGTGAAGAATAAAATTTTTGTGGAAATGACAGACCTAACGCAAATTGACAGAGTTGTAGTATATGACCTTTCCGGACGCGTGGTCTTTGATGAAAAATCTACCGGACAAAATGCTTTCGATCTATCATTGCTTTCTTCGGGATTGTATATTCTGGAGGTGGTGGATAAGCGTAATGCTTCGTCGTGGCACAAGATATTTAAAGAGTAAATACACAGATTAATAATTCATAGTCAGTAAAAAGAGGTCGGGGTTTCCCGGCTTTTTTTTGAATCCATATTAGTCTAATATCTCGTTAGGTTTTTATAAATTCTTGCTAATCAGTTATTTGTGCTTAAAAGTTGTTTTGTGTTAAAATGCAGATTTTCAATCCCGATGTTTCCGGATGTAGGTGTGTTGTTCGTTTGACTATACGAATTTAGAAAAACATATTTTTAAGCTTTAATACCACTATTGCCCGGGAAAATTGTGAAGTAACGAATTAGATTGTTTTACCCATAAACAGGGTCAGGCTGTTTCACTCTTGATGATCCTGTTTCTATGGGACGAAGTGATGCGGATGGAGCGTTTATCGGGCTGAAAGCCCTGCTTAATTTAGCCCAACGCACCGCGTTGGGCCATTGGAAAAATTATCATTATCGCCCTGAAAGGGCAGTTAGAGAGATTGTTAAGTCAGGTTTTGATTCCAACTGAGGATTATTTATGTATCCCGGAGTAGGGCTTTGGGATATATTGAACAGCTGTTTAGGGCTGGGTTTAAATATCAATTTTACTTTTAAAAAACAACCATCTGACAAGGGGATCGTGTGAAGTTGTTAAAGCTTTTAGATTTTCGATATTTTTTTCTTTCCTCTTTTCAGAAGGGGCATAAAAAGTTTTCAGAAAGATATACTGGATCGTATTTATGAGAATCTTTGCATCCATCATGAAAGTAGGTCGGTTTAGATAGACAATATCATAATACAGGCGGTCCGTCATTTCTTCAATGCTGCTGGCATAACCGTATTTTATCATGCCAAGCGAGGTCAATCCGGGTTTCTGTTGATAAATTATCTTGTAGTAAGGTAATTTTTGGGCCAGAAATCGTGCAAAGAATGGTCGCTCAGGGCGTGGTCCTACCAAAGCCATGTCGCCTTTCAGAATGTTCCAGAACTGTGGAAGTTCATCCAGATGCCAATATCTGAGAATTTTGCCGGCTTTGGTAATTCTCAGGTCTTTAATTCCTGACAGCTGTGGCCCGTTTTCCTCTGCGTGGCGAACCATTGTTCTGAATTTGTAAAGCGTGAATGGCCGGGCATTTTTCCCCAGTCTTTTCTGATTGTAAAAGATTGGGCCGGGGGAGGTTGCTTTGATAAATATGGCAATAAAAGGCAAAAGCAAGACGGTAAAAAGTATTCCCAAAACCGCTATGACTTTTCCCAGTATAATTTTGGTCACTTTGTGTGTTTTGGTCATCTTGTCGGGGAAAAGTCTGATGTGCGGGATGTCATTTAAGCTGCCGACCTCCATCAATCCGGTGAGCAGATCCATTTCTACCGGGATGAGTTTAATGATTGCCCGGGACAATTTCATGGACAGAAGCATTTCCTGTGAAACGGACCCTTTGGCAGGATATCCTACAACGATCAATTCATCAGCAGGACCATTGTGAAACGACTCGGGGAAAGCGGAAATCTGCCCCGCGTAATGAAATATGAGTGCTAATTTCTGGTCACAGAAATATTCAATTTCCACTTGCGGACGTGTTTCAATGTATTTGGTAATATTAGCCAATACATTTTCTGTTGGCACCTGAAAAAATAACAGAGCCAATTTATATTTCGGAAGAGGTTTTTGTTTGCCTTTAGTAAACTTCATTCATAAAGATAGTTTGGTCAATGGTTCTGCTTTTTTCAGGGGATAGGGGTACATTTTTGTTTCTGTCAGTTAATGAAATTTGGCAGAAGATTTCATTAATTGTTATCAAACCTCCAAAATCCAGAATGGTTTAAGGATTTAATTGGGTTTGAGGGGGATTTATTAATTAAGATACGTAAAAGAAAAGGTTTTGGTATGTTTATATAGGAGAAAAATGATTTTCTTTTGACCAAAGTCATGTGGATGTTGATGTTTTTTTGTTTTCTATCGGGCATCCGGTTATTTTTGTTAAATGATAAATGTAAATGATTCGTTTCGTCACAAAGGGTTGAGAAACCGTCTTGTGTTAGAAATAGAAAAGAAAGGAATTACTGATAAAGGGGTGTTAGAGGCGATCGGGCGCGTGCCCCGGCATCTTTTTATGGACAATTCTTTTGTTCATCTTGCCTACCAGGACCAGGCTTTTCCTATTGGTCAGGGACAGACGATTTCACAACCTTATACAGTAGCTTTCCAGAGTGGTTTACTCGATGTACAACCCGGAGTTAAAGTGTTGGAAGTTGGAACCGGTTCCGGCTATCAGGCGGCTGTGCTTTCGGAAATGGGGGCTGAAGTTTTTTCCATTGAGCGCCAGAAACGATTGCATGAGAAGACCGGACGATTATTGAAAGAGATTGGGTATAAGAATATCAGACTATTTCTAGGTGATGGGAATGAGGGATTGGCTGATAATGCACCATTCGAAAGGATTCTGGTCACTGCCGGTGCTGAATTGGTTCCCTCTGGGTTGCTGGTTCAACTTGCAATCGGGGGACTGATGGTTATCCCAGTCGGGATAAAATCACAAACAATGGTAAGGATTAAACGTTTATCAGAAGAGGAGTTTGAACAGGAGACCTTTGGTGATTTTGCTTTTGTGCCTTTGCTGAAGGGTATCACAGAATAGATTAAAGTTCTTCTGACATCTTAGTCGAGTTTTTTTTGCAAACAGAAATGAAAGAGTGAATATGATACATGTTGAAAGTTTAATTTTTAATCCTTTTCAGGAAAATACCTATCTGGTTTATACCGACGATGGTGATTGTGCAATTGTAGATCCGGGGATGCTTTTTCCTCATGAGGAAGAACGATTGGTGGAGCGAATTGAAGCCTTGAAACTTCGTCCTCAATTGCTTCTTCAAACTCATCTGCATGTAGATCATGTATTGGGAACAGGTTTTGTTACAAAGAAATGGGGGCTTGAAACACTGGGGCACGACGCGGATGCATTTTTGGTTGACAGAACCAAGGATATGGCAGCTGCATTTGGGATGGATTTGAATGAAAATCCTCCCTATCCAACAAAATATGTTGAGCATGGTGATGAGGTAAAACTGGGCGGGTTTTCGTTCGAAGTTATTCATGTACCCGGGCACTCTCCCGGTGGCATTGCATTCTATTGTGCCGAAGAGAAGATTTTACTCGCCGGGGATGTTTTGTTCAAAGGAAGTGTTGGGCGTTCCGACCTTCCCGGAGGCAATCAACATGAACTTATTGATGGAATCAGAGACCGCTTGTTGGTGCTGCCAGACGAGGTAACTGTTTATTCAGGCCATGGACCGGTAACTACCATTGGGGAGGAAAAAAGAAACAATCCTTTTTTGCAATAGATAATAGTTGTTGAACCACATAAGCTAACAAGAAGCGATTGAACCATATTTCATGTCAGACTTTTGATAAAAATCATTGGTGGGAATTAGAAATAATTAGTTCTTTTATAACCTTGTTTCCTAAACCATTACTGATACATAATATTTATCCAAATAGTTCGATATGAGTCAATTTGCAGACCGGCACATTGGGCCCGATGCCCGTGAAACAGACCTGATGCTTGAAAGAGTAGGGGTTTCATCTCTTGATGATCTAATTAATCAGGCGGTACCCGATGGTATCAGAATGAAAGGAGAGCTGAATCTTTCTCCTGCACTTTCGGAACAGGAGTTTTTGCAGCGTATTAGTGGAATTGCCGCGAGGAATGAAATATTCAGGACTTATATCGGGATGGGTTATTACAATACGTTTACCCCCTCTGTGATTATTCGCAATGTGCTGGAAAATCCGGTGTGGTACACTTCTTACACGCCTTATCAGGCAGAGATTTCGCAGGGACGCCTGGAGGCACTGCTTAATTTTCAGACCATGGTTACGGAGTTGACGGCCCTGCCGATGGCCAACGCATCCTTGTTGGATGAAGCTACTGCTGCTGCCGAGGCTATGATTATGATGTATAATACCAGGAGTAGGGATCAGGTTAAATCGGGGTTGAATTCCTGCCTGATTGATGAATACATCTGGCCACAAACAAGAGCTGTATTGGAAACCCGAGCCACCCCGTTGGGTATCAATTTGATATTTGCAGATGTTGCGAATGAGACTTTTGATTCGGAGCAATTCTTTGGCGCTATCGTACAATACCCCGATGCCCGTGGCGAAATAAGAGATTTTAGCGATTTTGCCGCGACGGTTCACCGTGGCGGAGGCAAGCTGGCTGTGGCAGCTGATTTACTCTCACTTGCCTTGATTACTCCCCCCGGAGAATGGGGAGCCGACATTGTTTTTGGCTCCACCCAAAGATTTGGTGTACCACTTTACTATGGGGGGCCTCATGCTGCATTTTTTGCGACTACTGAAGATTACAAAAGGGCCTTGCCCGGACGTATTATCGGGGTCTCCAAAGACGCAACTGGTCAGCCGGCATTGAGAATGGCCCTGCAAACCCGGGAGCAGCATATCAAACGTGAAAGAGCTACCTCCAATATTTGTACTGCACAGGCCTTGCTGGCAACAATGGCGGGATTTTATGGCGTGTGGCATGGCTCCGAAGGATTGAAAGAGATTGCCGGTCGAGTCCATAATCTGACAGTGCAGCTTCAGAGGTCTCTTGTGAGTAAGGGATTTAAGTCTTTTAATAATAACTTTTTTGATACCATTCTGCTGGGGCTACCAAAGAACCTGACGGTTGGAGATTTGAGAGAAAAGCTTCTGAAGAGAAAGATAAATCTGCGTTATTTTGAGGATGAAACGCTCATTGGGATCAGTCTGGATGAAACGACTTACGAAAGTGATGTTCAGGAGTTGGTGGACATCATTACCGGTATTGTGGATGAAACCAGTGTGAATACCGAGGATTTCTCAGCGGACAATGCTTTAGAGCCCGAGTTTATCAGGACAAGTCCTTTTCTTCAGCAGGAAGTTTTCAACATCTATAGATCTGAAACTGAGATGATGCGCTACATCAAGAGATTGGAGCGTAAAGATATTTCCCTGGCTCATTCTATGATTTCATTGGGGTCGTGTACTATGAAACTGAATGCCGCATCCGAATTATTTTCACTGACATGGCCCGGGTTTACTTCCATTCATCCATTTGTGCCCATAGATCAGGCCCGTGGTTATCATGAGCTTATGGATGAACTGAGATCTGACCTGGCAGAAATAACCGGGCTGGCAGATGTGAGTTTGCAACCCAATTCGGGGGCGGCAGGTGAATATGCCGGCCTTATGGTCATTCGAACGTTTCATGAAAGCCGCAATCAGGGATACCGTAATGTGGCATTGATCCCTTCATCTGCTCATGGGACTAACCCCGCCAGTGCTGTGATGGCCGGAATGAAAGTGGTGGTGGTAAAGTGTGATGATAAGGGAA
>NZ_JADQBH010000017.1 GCF_016278715.1 Marinilabilia sp.
ACGATTTTACGATAAAACAACCTTGTTTTTAGGCTTACCTGCCAAGGTCGGTCCCAAACATGTCATTTAACCTTTTTAAATATTTATTTTGGACAGGTTTGACCAAACATTAAAAAATTAATAGTTGGCCCCATCTGGGGATCCGGGTTCTTTCAGCAACCACAGGTAGGAGTCTTCCAACACAGCCGTTACTTCGACTGCCCGTTCATCAGGTTTTTCAGATGAGAGACACCGCAGCCTTACATTCTCTCCCTGGTTCATGTGGTGCGTGACAGTCAACCGGCGGGTCATCTCTTCCACCTCGTGGGCAGCAACTTCCACCTGCCAGACTTTTCCTCCGGCAATGGTGACCATGTTTCTTGGCTCTCCCCAGTAACGTAAAGCTCCTTTCGACATGACCGCCACCTGGTTACATGAACTGGAGATATCTTCTATAATGTGCGTGGAGAAAACCACTACCCGCTCCCGACTCAGCTCGACCAGCAAATTACGAAAACGGATTCTTTCGCGGGGATCCAGACCTGCAGTAGGTTCATCGACCACCAGAATTTTGGGCAGATGAAGCAAAATCATGGCAATGCCAATGCGCTGTTTCATTCCCCCCGAATAAGCTCCGATTTTACTATAGCGACGCTCCCACATGTGAACCGATTTCAGCACATAGCGAACACGCTCTTCCCTCATTTCCCTGTCCACAATGTTTTTCAATATGGCCTGATAATTCAGGAACTCCCAGGCAGTCATATTCTCGTAGGTTCCGAATTCCTGTGGCAGATAACCAATCAGTCCCTGCAGCTCTTCCCGGTATTCGGCAGTATCAAAGCCATTAATGAAAATTTTCCCGTAACTCTGGTCCAGAATTCCGCAAAGTGTACGCATGATGGTTGTTTTTCCAGCACCGTTTGGCCCCAGAAGTCCAATCATGCCACTTGACAACTCCAACGAAACTCCTTTTACTGCTTTAAACGGCTCTTTCGCTTTTTTGGCAAAAGGGAACAGCATGACCCACTTCACAAAACGGCGTCTAATTCCCTTAAACCAACCTCGAATCAGTTCGGGTTTCAACTGCCCGGATCGTGTCTTTTTACTAACCAACACCACAGAACCTACAAGTACCCACAACACAATAATTGTTACGGCTCCACCTTTGCTTTTCCAGTTTTGTGACATCATAATCAGCAAAGCCAAAGGATATCCGATGCGCCAGGCCCAACGAACCATTTTCAGAAACTTACGGCGATTGAGAATATTATTGTCAGAATACCGGGGTTTGAACCAGCGCAAATGTAAAACCTCAAAGTAGCCCGCCACCACGAAATAGTTGATTATCCAAAACACCAGCTGCCAAAAGCCACTATTGATATAAACCATAGAAAACCAGTTTAGAAAAACAAGCAAAGGAACCTGCCAGATAAGTGCGGCCGTGAATTCTCCCGACGTCAATGGCGTTTGGAGAAGTTTCTTTCTGAGCTTGTTACGCTGGCTCCACTCCCTCCTAAAACGGTTGGAACGGCCATAAACTTTCACAATATTCCTTATTTTTATCCGGATAGGTTCCTCATCTCCAATAAGCTTACTGTTGGCACGTTTAAGGCTGTTCAATGCAAACCAAAGAACCCAGGGAACCCCAGCCACAATTAACACGGTGGTTACCATTTGCCATAGCACGGACAAATCACTGCCCCACCATATCCACACAAATAACAGAACCCAAACCGCAATCAGTGCTGTTCTCAGTGTCCGCCTGAGCGAACGAATCCAACTTAGTGCACGTTCCAGTCCCAATCCAAAAGCCGGAACAAAAACCAAAGTGAGTACCGAACTAAAAATCAGACCTCCAATAACAGTAATGGCAAAGGGAGCACCCAGAGCACCCACATATTCGCCTTCTCCAAGGCTCAACGGAAGCATGGCTACAATGGTAGTGGTGGCGGTAATCAAAATGGGGCGTAAACGGGCCATCCCCGCCTCCATGTACGAGCGAACCACCGATATTCCTGATCGGCGCATTTGCATGGCATAATCGATTAGGATGATGCCATTGTTAACCACAACCCCAAGTAAAATCAAAAAACCAATGAACGTATTGAAGTTAATCAATGAATTTCCGGTAAATAAGAGCGCGAGCATGGAACCTACTGCCGCCAGCGGAATGGTAAACAACATAACCACAGGAGCAGTAAACGATTCAAAAACAGAGGCCAGAATCATAAATATCAGCAAAATGGCCATCCCGGCGAGAAAATAGTACTCCTTGGTCTTTTCATCCCGCTTCAGCGTAGCTGTTACACCTTCGGGAACTCCTGCCACCAGTAATAATTCTTCAATTTCCTTGAGAGCTATCTCTTCCAAATCGCGCGAACTTTCCACCTCCTCTTTTAGATTAAAACGCACCACAATCTGTTTCTCCTGATTCACACGATGGTATTGCGATTCACTATTCTGCAAAGCAATATCAGCAAACGACTGCAGTTTGACACGCTGACCACTGGAAGTCATAATTCTGGTATCCGATAAGGTCTCCATATCGGCAGCTTTTGTTCCTTCCAGGGAATCTTCATCCACCTGTTCAAAAGCCAACATGATATCATACTCCTGATTATCGGCCTTAAAAGTACCTCCCGATTCTGTTTGGGGAGAAAGGGTTGTCAATTGTGAGACAACCTGAGCAGGTTGGACTCCGTTGATGCCCATCCAATAAGGATCCAGGCCAAGCATTACCTCGGGACGCTCCCAACTGCCCTCCACCCAGACACCATCCATACTGGTCAGGTTTTCTTTCATCAAATCCACCAAATCATTGGCAACAAGAACCATGTCATTAAAATTCTCGCCTTTGACAACAACCTGCCGCTCTTCTTCGGTTAGTCCAAGCATCGACAGTGCGCCACCCCCCATTCCCTGGCCACCACCACTTTCTCCTCCTGTATCAAAACTGACCGAAGCGCCCGGCCACTCCACCAAAAGTTCTTTCTCCACTCTCGATTTAATTTCCTGAAAAGGAATGCTCTGATTTTCCATGGAATCTTTGTCCACTTCTACCGTAAGTACTGCCCTGTCGGCGTATATTTTACTTATCACATTAACAGGAAGCTCCAAGCCGGCAAGGCGTTCCTCCATCGTACGGACAAGTTCATTGGACTTTTCCAGTGTGGAACCCTCATTCATCTCCACATTAACTTCAACGCTGGTCTTTTCCAAGGGTTTGTTGCCGGCAATACTGAACGCAAAACTGATAAAAGCCACCAAAAAGAAAAGTCCCAATCCGCCCATTACCAGCCGTGCCGGATGCCGCAACCCGCCTTTAAGCAGCTGAATGTAAATCTGAACAAAATGATTATGCAACGGGAGTCTGGAAAGACGCCACGACTGTCCCCGCTGACGTTTCAGAATGGCGTTAACAATGGTTGGGATCAGCACCAGCGCCACAACCAAAGAAACCAGCAATGTAGATACAATGGAAACACTCACATGTCGGGCCACCTCGCTCAAAACCTGATTAGTCGCAAATACAAATGGAAGAAAAACCACGATGGTAGTGAAAGTAGCCGCAGTGACCGAGCGCCAGATCTGGGAAGTTCCTTTCACCACCATATCTTCCGGCTTCCCTCCCCGGGAGGTCATCCGGTAAATATTCTCCATCACCACCACCCCGTTATCTATCAGCATCCCCATTGCAAGGGCAAGGCCAATAAGCGTAAGCATGTTAATGGTAATATCCGCAGCATAGAAAAAGTTAAATGCCCCAAACACTGAAACAGGCATGGCAACCATCACAACCAAAACCAAAGGAAGGTTTTCAAGAAATATCCACAGAATAAAAATGGCCAGCAAACCCCCTATTAAGGCCAATTGGATAATTTGGTCAATGTTTTCCTCAATTTCCTCAGCAGAATTCGACTGGATTTCCAGACTTAATCCCCGGGGCGCAAAATCTTCATTGATTGATGCCACCTCTGCCTTCACCTTATCCGAAAGTTCAATTAAGTTGACCTGTGACTCCCGCACCAGCGAAACCGTTACCACATCCTGCCCGTTTACCCTGCTGAACGAATCAGGGTCGCGCACACCATAACTGATAGTGGCAATATCCGAGAGCAACAAAGGGCCCTCTTCATTGATAACAATTTGTCCGATATCGGATGGAGATAAATATTCTGCACCAGCATTGACAAAAAAGCGGGTTCCATGCTGATGCACTTCTCCCACAAAGGTTTTAGATTGTTGACCGGCTCTAATCTGCTGGCGAATATCATTCATGGTCAACCCGTAACTCTCCAGTTCGTCACGATTCAGCGTTACGGTCACTGTTTTCTCCCGTCCTCCAAATACCTGCACAGAAGCCACGCCATCAACAGCCATAAAACGGTCGTTCACTTCCTGTTCCAGCAAAGTGCGAATCCGGTCAGGCCCTCCCTCTCCCACCACCTGAATCTGCATAAATTCGGTGTTAATCTGCTCCATATCCACCCGTACCACTTCTGCCATAAAACCTTCGGGCAAACGACTCCTGACTGCATCCACCTGCTCCGTCAGTTTCAGGTAGGCATATCTCATGTCGGCCTGTTGCGCAAAGAAAACAGATACCATGCCGCCGTCGGGCATCACCCTGGATTCAATTTTTTCCACTTTATCGAGCCGTCCGGCCGCTCCCTCCAGGGGAATAATGGCTTCCCGTTCCACGTATTGAAGGTCTCGCTCCACAGGCGCCATCACACGAATAAAAAGAACAGGCAACTCCATGGCGGGAATCAGTTCAACCGATAAAGACCGGTAACTAATAACACCCAGCATGGTAAGTGCCACAAAGAACATGCTTACGAGTACTTTTCTGTTTATCAGGTTCTTCATAAAGCATTCCTTTGTTTGCGTCCGGATTTATCGAACAATTCATAAACACAGGGAATTACCACCAGCGTAAGCAAGGTGGATGTAAAAAGACCTGCTATCACTGCAATTGCCAAAGGCGAACGCAAGGAAGCACTGCGCCCGATGGAAAGGGCCAAAGGAAAAAGAGCCAGCATGGTTGTCAGGGAAGTCATCAGGATAGGGCGCAAACGGTCACGGGCTGCATTCAACACTGCCTGACGTAACAATACACCCTGATTTTTGTACTGATTGATGGCATCCACCAGAATAATGGAATCGTTCACAGCTATACCGCCGAGCATCACCACGCCTATAAAAGCCATAATATTAAAGTTAATCCCCAGCAACCAAAAGGTTAGAATGGTTCCAACCCCTGCCAGCGGAATAGTCAGCAGAATAGTAAAGGGATGTATCAGAGACTCAAATTGCGCCGCCATCACCATATAAACAAGAACTACGGAAAGCAGCAGTGCGAATAAAAGTTGTGAAAAGGACTCTTTTCTGCGCTGCTCATCGCCGGTAATCAATACCCGATAGCCGGGTGGAATGGCCATCCCCCCCACCAATGCTTCCACCCGTTCCACCACTTTATCGAACGGCTCTCCAGATATTACTCCTGCATAAACTTTCCCCACACGACTCTGGTTATCCCGAAGAATCTCTCCCGGTTCATGCCCAACATCTATGCGGGCCAGTTCATTCAGCCGATAGGTCTCCTCCCCGTTCACAATCTTCAAAGTGGCGAGATCATTAATATCTAATTCCCTACCTGAAACTTTGATTTCGGTACGGTTGCCATTTTCCTCCAGCGAACCGGCATCCTGCTCCTGCAGGGAGGCCTGCACCTGAGAAATAATACTCTGAATATTCATACCCAGCATTCCGGCTTTCATGCGGTCAATACGGATATCCACTTCGGGCGCTTCTTTCTCGAATGAAGTAAATACATTAAATAAATCGGGCGATTGATTCAGTTTTTCGGCAATTTTGGAGGTGGTTGTTTTTAGCACATCGGCATCAGGCCCCCGAACTTCTAACACAAAGGGTGATTCATCATCCCCGGCCAGTGACTGTAATGCCGGTTCTGTCTGACCATATTGCAATTCCAGTCCACTAACATCTGCAAATAAACTGTCCAGAGCAGCAGTTAAAATCCCGGAAGAGGAATTGGAAACCTCAGAAAAAGCTACTTTCAAAAATCCTTCATTTTCGCCTCTTGAGAAGGATTGTCCAGATTCGGTTACAGCAGGCCCTGAATGAGCATATATCCATTTGAGGGTCCCCTTCGGCATAATTCGACGGACGGATTGCGAAACAGTCAAAAGAGTTTCGTTAGTTGTCTCGAGTCGTGTTCCTGCCGGCAAAGTCACCTCTATTTCCAGTTCATCGGATGAAGCATCGGGCAAAAAAGAAGAACCCACAAAGGGTATCAAAGCATAACTTCCCGCCATCAATAAAAGAGCCCCTACAAGCACAAAGCCTTTGTGATTCAGAGCATTTTCAAGAATCTTATGATAAAACACCCATTTTAGAGGTTTTGAAGTCGCTGCGCTGCGTTTTTTTCGAATAAGTTTGGTACTCAGCAAAGGAACCACCATCAGTGCAACCCCCAGCGAACAAAAAAGGCTGAAAGCCACTGTCCATGCCTGGTCTTTAAAAAATTCGCCCGATACACCCTGCAAATACACTATGGGTAGAAAAACCACAACGGTGGTTAGGGTGGATGCAATAATGGCACCTCCCACACTTCCTGCGCCCTCTATTGCTGCATCTTTCAGTGATTTTCCTTTTTCCAGCAGCCGGTAAATATTTTCCAACACGATAATGGCATTGTCCACAAGCATTCCCGCACCCAGTGCCAGTCCGCCAAGGGTCATGAGATTCAATGTTAAATCGTTGAAATACATTAACCCGAAAGTGGCAACCACAGACAGCGGAATGGCAATACTAACCACCAGAGTAGCACCCCAGTTCCGCAGAAAAAGGAACAACACCACCACGGCAAAAAGAATTCCAAGCAATGCACTGTCGGTGACTTCAGCAACCGATGCTTCGATAAATTCGCCCTGATTCTCCACCACTTCCATTTTTAACCCAAGATGGTTGGCAGTAAAATCATCCAGCGTTTCAAACACAGAACCCGTCATCTCAACGGTATTGTACCGGTTCTCTTTGTATATGTAAAGTCCAAGGCAATCCGTTCCGTTGATACTTACCATACTGGCAGGCCGGTTTTCAAGCAATGCAACATCCGCAATATCTTCCAGCAATACGGGAGAACCAGCATACCCGGCCTCCCCATCAGTTCCGGCCATTTTTATTACCAGATTTTTAATGTCGGCAGGTTTCGAAATTGCGCTGCTACCTCTCACCACATATCGCTGTCCCTTCTCCTCGATGTAGCCACCACTCACATTCTGATTAAAACTATTGATTTTTTCGGCTACCTGTTCCAGTGTAATTCCAAAGGCACTCAGTGCTCCGGTATTTACCTGAACCTCCACCACATACTCGCGCTTTCCCGCAATAGCCACATCTGCCACTCCTTCCAGACGCACCAACTCGGGACGCAACACATTCTCCACCAACAAACGCAGCTGATTCAAATTACGTCCCAACGAATCGGAAAGGGCAATTTGCACCACCGGATCGGCATTAGGGTTAAACCTGGAGATATTCAGCTCTTCCACATCATCACGATTGGAATAAGGCGACAGCACTTTCTGCAACTCCAGAAATGCCTGGTCCATATCTGTATCCCACGAATAAGAAATGGTCAAACGTGCTCGTCCCGCCATGATTCTCGAACCCACATTCACCACTCCTTTTTGCCGGACGATAAGCGCTTCGACGGGTATCACCAGCTGTTTCTCAATCTCGGCAGGAGGCCGCTGGCCGGCATCCATCTCCACGAACAAGCGTGGATTGTCAATCTCCGGCATCAGATTAGTTCCCAGGCGCGAAAATGAGATGAATCCAAGCAGCAATACCGCTAAGACTATCATCGATACAGTGACGGGATTTTTTATGGAAAATCTAGGTAAGCTTCTCATTATTTTTTAATTATTAAGACCGTTCCGTGTTTATTTAAAATAGAACCTAAGAGCAACCAGCCATGAGCTGACAGCTAAATTCCATCACTTCACCTCATCTTCAATCTTCACTTTTGAGCCGTCGCGCAGGGTTTCAAACCCCTTCACCACAACCTGTTCGCCTGCTTCCAGTCCATCCACTATTTCAATACGGTCTTTACTTTCCAGTCCGGTTTGCACAATACGTTTCCGGGCGGTCTCACCATCTAGCACATAGACAAATTTTCCCCCCATCTGCGACAAAACCACGTTGGGCGGAACTGCCAAAACACTATCTTTTTGCTCTACGACAATTCCGGCATTCACAAACATTCCAGGACGTAACAGGTCATCCTGATTTTGAACTTTTATCCGGCCCTTAAAAGAACGGGTGGCAACATCCAGTGCAGGCGAAAGTTGAGATATGGTTCCGGTAACGGTATCTTTGGACGAGGAATAACTGGTAATATAAGTAGGCTGCCCGGCTTCGACCTTTCCAAACGAAGCGGCAGGCAGGGTAACATTCAAAATCATCTGGTCATAATTCATGATACTGACCATCTCAACACCCTGTTGTACCCTGACACCCTGCGAATAATAAGGCAATGAAGTAATTACCCCTTCAATAGGCGCTTCAATACTCATTTTGTCCAGATTAATTTGGGCATTTTCATAAGTTTTCCGAGCCGTCACCAGGTTCCGTTCAGCATTCACCAGTTCCCGCTGGGTAACGCCCCCTTTTTCAAACAGAGCTTTCTGCTTCTCATATTCCTGTTCAGATATTTCCAGATTGAGCCGTTCTCCTTCAATGTCGGTGGTATTGCGATAAGCCTTGTCTTCCAACCTGATAATAACAGTTCCCCGGCTCACCTTATCACCCATTTTGAAAAGAGCACCAGTGGAAGGATTCTTCTGCAAAAAATACTCGCCCGACATCTCATTGGTCAGCGATACCGAACCTGCAGGCAGCAAATCGCCGGTAACGGTTACCACTTCCCTAACAGTACTGGGAGTGAGATTTTGCACAGTTACATCGACAGCCACATCCATATTAAAGCGTTGATTCTGATTGCCACAACCGGCAATGACCAGAATAAGGAGTAAAGCAGTGATTATTTTTTTCATAAGGCTTAAGAATAAATTTTATAAGGTCTAATGGAACTCGCATGAAAAAATTCATACAGATTTATATTGTTTCAACCTTTGCCATGCCAGTTTCGTTAAAATTTTCACTCAAATATAAATCAAAGAAAAATGAGATTGCTTCACTGCCTTCGCAATGACGATATATTGTGTAATTTTGAGAGGTGTTGGAATTGATTTTCGGCAAGGCCGAAAATCAATTCCAACTTCTCTAAAAAAACTATTTAACAGCGTCATTGCGAGCAAAGCAATCTAAGTTCATAAAACAAGGTTTCCTGAACAAGTGTGTTTTCATTTTTAATATTTCGACAAATCGGGCACTATGCCTTCCCCCAGTTCAAAATCATAGAGAGTCTGAATTTTCATATTCAGCAGCTCCAGTAAATAGCTAATGCGGGCACTTGTCAAATCGGTTTTTTTCTGAGTCAGCTGATTCTGATAAAGGTTCAAATCCATACTTGTCAGGTCGCCGTTTTTATATTTTTCCAGGTTAATTTCATAGGTCAGTTTGGCATTCTCCAGGTTCTTCTGAGCAATATCAATCTGTGTAAGCAGGTTTTTCAAGCTTCGGTGTACCTGTCTTATGGTAAGTGAAATGTTAATTTTCTCATCTTCCATATTAATTTCCCTGATTTGCTGGGCTGCCTGAGCTGCTCTCATCCTGGCTTTTTTCTCTCCCCAGTCCCACAGTGGAATTTCCAGCGAAAAACCAATATTCTGATTATCGGTCGGACGGTCGAAAACACCAGTCAACTCTTCATCTTCCCCAAAAAGGCCGATAGAAACCCCAATATTCCCTTTGAATTCATTCTGAGCATTGGTGCGAATGAGGTCAAACTGACCTGCTTCAATATCAATCTTCCGTTGTCTGATTTCCAGACGATTTTCAACCGCTCGTTTCATGGCATTTTCCAAATCCACATCAACAGCCATTACATTCACCTCGGCCAGCACAAGAAGTTCCTCATCCAAAGGCATTCCAAGCATTTGTTTAAACTGGTCTTTGATATTCTCCAGTTCCACCTGCCGGTTTTGATAACCCGATCGACTGGTCATCAAATCCAGTTCGGCCTGCAAAAGCTCTTCGCGGGCCACGAGCCCGGCATCCACCTTATTACGGATAATATCAACACTTTGCGATCTGTTTTCGAACTCTTCGCGGGCCGTATTGACCGATACCTGTGCCTCATAAACCTGGTAAAAAGCCTGGGATACTGTTCGTTCGAGACTCAATTCCTGCAAAGCATAGTTAATTTTTGAATTTTCCAGCGCATATTCCAGCTCTTTGAGCTCCATTTTTGTGCGATTGTAAGTGAACAAAGGCTGGTCGAGATGCAAGGAAAGATTGTTACTAAAGCCACGAAAAGGATCGGAACTAAAAGAACTGTTACTTTGCGAATCCTGCCATCTCAGGCTGTTACTCAGGGTCAGTACCCCATCGGTGAGGGCTATGGGTTGCTGTACACTGAAAGTACCATAGCTGCTCATACTTTCGGTAGTGTACCATTCCGATAGCGGATCGTTATACTGACGATTGTGACTATACTCGAAAGGAGTCAGATTCAGGCGAAAGCTGGATTTCAGAGAAGCCCGCCGGGCAATTAAATTCTCCCTGCTTTGTTCCAGATTGAGCCGGGCTCTTTGAATATCCGGACTCTCCTGCCGGGCGTAAGCCAATGCTTTATCCAGCGTAAGCACCTGTTGAGCCTCGGCCTGGTTCCCGGCAGCAAACATCAACACCGCAATAAGCATTAAGAGCTTAAAAAATCTTAGCGTTAGGTTCATTTTATTTCTATTTATTATTTTAGTCTTATCCATTTTACTGCGTCTGCAACCACGTAAGGGAATTCAGATTCATCGGACAGTTCAACGACGGCTTCTCCTTTGTCAAAGAAGAAGCGCCCCAAAGAGACCCATCCGTTGCGTTCTCTTACCGGCCAGGTCTCCACCTTCTCCAAACCATTGGCATAATGTATCTGATAATGAAAACGACCCCTGGAATTCCGATTTCTCCAGCCGGTATTGAGATCGCGTGGAATAAACGCCTGTACTTCATAACGACCTGCCTCGGGCAAATCACACCTCCAAAGAGCCTTATCATTGCCATTCCCTGATGCTTTAAGAGCAGCTGAGCGTAAAAAATCACCGTGATACGATTGAGCTAACGAGTTGGTCCAGACAGCCTGTGGTCTCCAATAATTAAATGGTTCGTAACCAACAGTCTGTTTGCGCTCATGTTTCAACCACCAATCTTTTAAGGTCTTAACCTCATCGCGGCTGGAAATTTTAAATTCCGAATCTTCATTATCAACCACATATTCTTTTGATTCAGCTCCACCGACATCAGAAAAAACGTATTTCTCCACTCCTGCCACATGATTGATATCCAACGATTGTTCTTCGATATTGGCAAAAGAAAAAGAATACACGGGTGGAATATTTCGGGCCACTCCGGTAAAAATCTTCAATTCACGCGGTTGTTGGTCAAACACCATTTTTATGCGCACACTTTCGTTGGCATCAATAGAGTATAGTTTTTTTATCAGGTTTTGGTCTTCCTCCATATTCTGATACATCCACTGCGAAAAAGAACGATTGTTGTTTTCGGAAAGGTCCAAAAAGGAGGTTTCTGTATTTAATATCCCGTCCACATTCCCATTATTGGCCACCTCCACGGAAATCAAAAACTGTTTTTTACCTTCCTTACGAAAAGTTGATGCTTTTACATCTCCAAAATGGAATGCAGGGAGCTGATTCCCTGTCACTAACGAACCGTATTTTTCTTCCAGATTCAATGGGCCATCAGCAACTTCCATCCATTGTGAGGGTCCTTCATTCCGGAAACGATATCGCTTCAATGGATGCTGAAAAACCTTTACAAAATCATCCTGCCCGTTTTGAACCGAAATTTCAGAGAAAAACTGAATTCCCCGGAGATTTAATATCCGGGCTATGGTATCACCGGCATTCTCCCTTGACAGCCAATCCGAAACACTTCGTTCTCTCAATGCCAGCAATCCTTTATACTGGTCACGTTCGGAACGCCACTCATCATTCTTCTCTCTTTGCCCTTTGTGACGTAGTGCTTCATCCATCATAATCTGGAAAACCGGCCAGCCCTCTTCCCGTATTTGATAAGCATGATAAAAATAGAGCGGAAAAATCTGAATTCGATTCCATTCGTTCATGACCCGACTGTCGTCTTCATAATCAGAAAAAACAGTCCATCGGGGAAATAAAAACAGATTACCAGTGAGCGTTACAAACATCTTAGTCTGAACCTCAGTTTCATCTATCCCCTCCCCCTGCATCTCGGCTTCTTCCGTGAAATCATTCCGGGTACGCGTAACATCTAAGAACCATGCTCCCCCACCATATTCAGGCAACAATATAATTTCAGGCTGAATGTGATCAGTTCCGGTTCTCCACGATTGCAGATAAGTATAAAAGTGCAATGGGACCTCAACGATTTTCAATCTTTGGAATGGATAATCCAGACCAATTCGCCTCTCATACTGGTTCTTCAGATCTCTGATAACTGCAGGGAGGGTATCACCCAACTGAGCAAAAGCACTGGAATACAAATTATTACTCGCCTCAACGGACAACTGATAATCTACATTGTCAACAGAGATTGAATCAGTTTTGTAATTTCCTGCAACCAGGGTTAAAGCATTTAATGGCTTTTCGCTGAAAAAGGAAGTTTTACCATCGGAAGAAGATCCAGTCCCCTGAGAGATGACAACCAGATTATTTGCAGATGAGAACTGAAGCGAATAATTGGTAAAATCAGGCTGCTGACGGAAATTTTTCCAGGCCACCTGAGGATACCATCCAGCTTCTCTTGTCAACAAAACAAACTCTGATTGAACAAAGAAGTGTTCTTTTCCGCCGATTAATGGGTCAAAACGACTCAAACGTTCTCTTTTTTCCTCAACGATATAAGGATAGATGGTTTCATTTTCCGGGGCTCCGGAATAAGTCACCCTGCATTCAAATAAAGAGGTGTCGGTCGATTCTAAATTCGCTTTTACAACTGATAAAACACCATCGGAAAATGAGAAATCTACAAGTTGATTATTTAACCGAACCGAACCAACAATGAAACCAGGATTAATATGAAACTGCAATGAATCAGACTTCTGCAATTCACTTATAGTCAACAAAGCTTCAAATTGAAGTTCAGGACCGTCATGATGGACAATCAGGTGACAGGAATCAATTCGATGATTGGGCAAAACAGGCAGTAAACTTTCTGTTTGCCGGATTCCGGCCCGAATATTTTGTCCTTCGATGCCATTGGAAATAATGCCGTAAAACAAAAGGGCAGCGCCGGAAAAAACCATCAGGCAAAGAACCAATAAAACACGGGAGCGATTTTTTGTTCCAGGCAGACGCGGAAGGAAAAATGCAGTCAACAAAATTCCAAATAAGCCCAAAAGAAAATATCCAATTCGTTGCGACAAGAGATTTTCCATTTCTGGAAATCCACTGAATCCCGAATAATAGGCGGGCAGATAAAACCCGATAAAATCCCAGACACCCCAATGCGTGTTTTGAAGATAAAAAAGCACCATCCCTCCAAAACCCAACACCACCACAAAAGTAACAGCCTGATTTCGAATTAAAACCATCAGGATAAAGGAAAAACCTAAAATAAACACCAGCGAAGGGAGGGAAAAAACGAAGAGATAAAACAGCATCGGTTGCAGGTAAAAAACTGCATCGGATGAAATAAGTGTAACTACCAGGGCAAGAAATGCTACTACAAGATTGAGCCCCATAAAAACCATCAGCGCACCCCAGGTTTTTCCCAAAACGTATTGCACGTTCGACATGGGCCGGGTATAAAACACTTCCGTTGTATCCATCTTTCGCTCACGGCCCAGAAAATCAGCAGAAAGAAAAGCTGCAATTACAACCTGAGCAACCGTAAAAAGATAAAAGTTCATGTAAAAAACCCCACCCG
>NZ_JADQBH010000198.1 GCF_016278715.1 Marinilabilia sp.
TTTTGAATATAAGAACCTTGATTTAATGTAACGAATTCGTTACTTTTGTAGTATAAGAGAAGTTGAAATTACAGAAAAATGTTTGGATTTCGTCGATTCTCAAGGGGAAAGAGTATCGAATAAATTCCTTCAACTGATTGAGATAATTGAAGAAGTAAAAATTGTCCACAGTAATTTCGTAAAAAAAATTAAAAATTCGAGATTCTATGAGCTTCGAATTAAAGCAGGTAACGAATATCGAGTTTTGATTTTTGCAATCGACCATCTGAGCTTTTCTGAATGCACAAAAGCTGTATGCTTGAATGGTTTTATAAAAAAAACCAATAAAGATTACATTAAAGCAATCAAGGAAGCAGAAAAAATCTTAGAAGAATATTTAAAAAACAAGGAACTATGAAAACGATGAAAGCAAAAGACTTATTAGCGGAAAGATACGGAAAAAAAGGGTCTGAAAGCAGAGAGAAATTTCGAGACGAAGCATATTCCTATTATTTTGGAGAAATCATAAGAAATAGACGGAAAGAACTTCATCTAAGCCAAGAAAAATTAGCAGAAACAGTTGGAAAAAAACGTCCTTATATTTCTAGAATTGAAAACGGAGAAGATGTGAGAATTTCAAATTTATTACTAGTTGCAAATGCACTTAATATGTCAATTCAATTAATGCCCAGATAAAAAGGCACGAAAGCACAACAAAGCTATAATAGGCCAGCCGGGGCTCCACAGCAAATTGCAAGCTTCTTTTTTCCTTGCTACCTGCTCACGGCTTGACACAATCGTTGCGGGTTTGAAAGCCATGGCCTACGCATGTTGTCAAACGTTGTACACAAGCTAAAACACAGAAAGCGGGCTATCGTAATGACCAATTGTTAACCTTTTGAGTCATTACATTCTTTGAATGTCGTATATTTGAAATAAAAAATGCTTAAAAGACATTTAGAAACAAAAATCAAAAAAAAGATTAATACAGGAAAAGCTATTGTATTAGTTGGTGCAAGACAAGTTGGTAAAACCACTTTGCTTAAAAGTATTCTTAATGATTTAGAATATTTATTCTTAGACGGAGACGACCCAACCGTAAGAAGCTTGTTATCCAACTCGAATACTGAACAGATTAGAACTATAATCGGCGAAAATAAACTTGTTTTTCTTGACGAAGCGCAAAGAATACAAGGGATTGGATTAACTCTGAAAATTATAACAGACCAGTTTAAACATGTTCAACTTCTTGTAAGCGGTTCCTCTTCATTTGACTTAGGAAATGAACTGAATGAGCCATTGACTGGAAGGAAATGGGAATATGAGCTCTTTCCTATATCATGGGAAGAATATGAGAATAATATTGGGTTTTTAAAATCAGAACAACAGCTTGAAAATAGATTACTTTATGGTTTTTACCCGGAAGTAATTAACAACCAAGGGAACGAGAAAGAAACGCTTAAAAAACTTGTTAACAGTTACTTGTACAGAGATATTTTAGCATTTTCGGACATTAGAAAACCCGAAGTTCTAGAGAAACTACTACAGGCATTAGCCCTTCAAATGGGTAGTGAAGTAAATTACAATGAACTGGCCCAAATTGTAGGAGTAAATAAAATTACTGTTCAAAATTACATTGACATCCTGGAAAAAGGATACATTGTATTCAGATTAAATAGTTTTAGCAGAAATCTTAGAAATGAAATCAAGCAAACCCGAAAGATTTATTTCCTTGACAATGGAATACGGAACATGATTATCGGAAATTTTAATCCATTAGAATTACGAGTTGATAAAGGTGCACTTTGGGAGAACTTCCTGGTTTCTGAAAGACTAAAACAAAATAATTACAAGGATAGTTATTCCAAAATGTTTTTTTGGAGAAATCGACAACAACAAGAAATTGATTTTGTAGAAGAAAGAGCAGGAGAAGTTATTGCCTATGAATTCAAATGGAATAAGAAAAAAGTAAAGTTTCCGGAAAAGTTCATTTCCACTTATAATGCTAAAGCACATTCGATTGACAGAAGTAATTTCAGAGAATTTGTGAAAATTGAAAATAAATAGCTAGTGTACAACAATCTGTATATGCAAGCCGCATTTCCCAGATTCGACAGCCTTCCCAAGGCTGTTTTTTTATGCATTAATGTAGGGCTGATATCGTGAATCTTTATGTATGCATCCGTTTTTTGGAAATTGAAAACAAAAAAGTTAGTTTTACAATAACCAAAATTTAAAACCGCAATGAACCTTTTAACCCGCATTTCTTCTGCTGAGTATTTTATATTCTCCACTTGCAACACCAGCTCTATTTTTGATTTGCTTAACAAGGGTTTATATGCAGATTGTGAGTATTTTGTCGATTTATTTGATAAAATTTCCCCGGGGCTCCATCAGCCAAATCACTTAAAAGCCTATATGTATGATAAAGCTAATTAATTTTATTGCCGGGATTCTGGCAGGAGTTGCCCCCTTTGTTCTTGCTTCGATTTTCGGGATCTTAATTTTCAATGAGTTGCCAAATTTTATTGGCATTATTCTTTGCATTATTCTGGGTTTGCTGGCGATTCGGATAGGGATTTTAATTTTTAAAAGAATTCAGCGGAACGGGATTTTTGATTTCATGAGTGTTGTCGTTGCCTCTCCTGATTTGGATAATCTGGAACCAACCATGGAGAGTCAAACGAAGAAAAGAACCCCAAAAGAATTGGCGGAATTGAATCAGAAAGGCGAGAATTTATTTAAGGGCGGGTTGCTTAAAATATTTGGTGATTGGCACGGAGAGCCACAAGTTTTTCTGAAAATATCCAGAATTGATTTTGATGAGTTAAAAAATCGGATGGTAATAGAGTTTTCTCCAAAAACGACTCTCCTGATTGAAGAACCAGGGCCTGTTTTAGAGTCCCCATCAATGTTGAAGATTTTGTCGGCCAAAAGAATAAAAATTGAATTCCAGCATAAAACTGAAAATTCACCTGCAAAGGTTAACTACTTTAAGGTCTACGCGGTAAGCAAAAATAGAATTATAACAGAAACCAATATTGATTGGACAAAGCAGAAAATTGATGCAGCCATTGGACAGGATGCCTTGTTTATTTTTAATTGAATATTGAAGAGCGTCGCTACTAGTATTCAACCGTGGATTTGTTTTAGGGTTGATTCCTGTAAAATGATTTTGCGCACAAAAAAGATTTGAGTAATTAGGATAAAGATTTGTATATTATTATTTAAAGCCATATTAATTGAAGTGAAAAATTAAATATTTAAACATGTATCGAAGTTCCTCTTTAACCTTGTTTTATAAATATCTGTTTACTCCAATTTGGGGCGGGATGTTTTTATTTGGGATTGTCTTTTCATGGAATATGAACGATTCCTTTTCTCATGATTGGTCAAGAATTGCAGCCTTGATGGTCGGATGGGCACTGATTTGGTTGATAATAATGATGATCAGACTAAAACGTGTTGAGGTTACACAAGATAATTTGGTGATAAAATCGCTTGGGGGACAAAAAACAGTTGACTATAAGGATGTTGAATGGATTTGTCAAATTGCTTTTATCAATCCTATAATGATTTCTTTGAAGTATTCTGATAAAGAATCCGGAGAATCAAAGAAGATATTAATTATACCTGGAATGAGTTCTCAGCTGTTTAAATTTAATTTTTTTGGAGAATTAGACATTACAAAGTTTATTAGAGAACGGTTAGTCGCCTTTAAACCCAATTATTCAAAAGAGTTGGAGCCTTCCCGTTGGCTTCCGGCGGGACTGATTTTCCTCTCTGGTATTCCCATTTTTATAGTCATGACAATTTTAAGCATTTAATAACAAGCCGAAATGGCAACAATAAAGAAGAATATTCAGACTTCCGGCCTTTTTGTAGAATTGACAAAATCACAAACTGAAAATTTTCAAATCATCCGAAAACACTGGGTGCATTTTAACAAAGAATTAAAAAAGTATAAACTAAATCAAGGCGGGGGTAATTGGGTAAAGTATGGAATCACCTTTAAATCTGGCGAAAGGTATTTTTACCTCACTGCAATTCCGACAAACCATCTTTTGTTTCCGGACCATTTTTCTTATAAGGAAATTCCTAAAGGGGAATATAAAATATTTTCTCACCACGGGAATATGGAGAATATGAAACACACGTATGTGGAAATTTATAAGGTCATTTTGCCAAAATCAAACCTGGAAATTCAAGACCATTCAAAAACAGGTTTTATTCACTTCGAAAAATATGATTGGCGATTTCGCTGGAACAACCCAGGTTCGGTAATTGATATTTATTTACCATTGAATACAGACTTTGATTAAATATAAAGTTGATATGAGACAATATAAGGCATTAGTATTAAATAATATTTGCTACACCGAGCTTGTTTACGAGAGGATTAACAAAAAGATGAATAGGAGGCTATCAAAAGATGAGATTGAGAAAGTGATTTTTGGAATACTAAAAGAAACCGATGAATCACAGTTTCAAAAAACGGGAAAGAATATTTACGTGATCAACAACGAACAGAATATCAGAATCACAATAAATTCCAACACCTACAGGGTTATCACGGTCGATCCATTGTAATTACCACAAGGAGGGATGTTTAATCCCGGTCTTTTGCTGGTTTTACTGCTTGATGCATAGACTATTCAATGGATTATTCCTGTCTTCTTTAGCCAAAAAAATCTCTTGTGAACAAAAAGATGATTCATAGGTTTTTGCTGAAGCAAATCATTGCTCGTAACAAGAAAAATAAAACATAGAAACTATGAACACAACAAGAACGATCACTTTAAAGAACAGACCAACAGGAAAGCCTGAATTGACAGATTTCGGGTTTGTAACTACAGAAATACCTGAATTAAAGGAAGGAGAAGTCCTAGTCAGTGCTAAGTATGTTTCTGTAGATCCTTATTTGCGAGGGAGAATGAGTGATGCTCCATCTTACATCCCGCCTTTTGAGCTCAATAAGCCAATTGCATCCGGAGTTATTGCTGAAGTTTTAGAATCAAAGAGCAGAAATTTTAGCAAAGGGGATTATGTCTCCGGTCTTTTACCCTGGAAAGAAACCCAGGTATTAACTGCTGATGGATTGATTAAAGTAGATCCGGATAAAGCACCTCTTTCTGCATTTCTTGGTGTTTTAGGAATGACCGGACTCACCGCTTTTTTGGGGTTAACAGAGATTGGAAAACCTAAAAAAGGGGAGACCCTTCTGGTTTCTGGGGCAGCCGGAGCAGTAGGCAGTGTGACCGGACAAATTGGAAAAATACTTGGTTTACGCGTCGTCGGCATTGCCGGAACCGATGAAAAGGTGGAAATGCTCAAATCAGAATTTGGTTTTGATGAGGCCATTAATTACAAAACCACCGAAAATATGGTCGAAGCCATTGCCAAAGCATGTCCCGATGGGGTGGATGTATATTTCGATAATGTTGGAGGTGTTATTTCTGAGGCTGTTCTCTTCAACATCAATAAGTTCTCACGAACAGTGAACTGTGGAGCTATTTCGGTGTACAACAACACTGAACTGCCCAGAAGTATTAGTGTACAGCCATTTCTGGTGAAGAAAAGTTCTTCTATGCAGGGCTTCGTGGTTTCCGATTTTGCAGACAAACATTCTGAGGGAGTAGGACAACTGGCTGAATGGTTTAGCCAAGGTAAATTAAAATTCACGGAGACCATCAGGGAAGGATTTGAAAATATTCCCCAAGCCTTCCTGGACCTTTTCGACGGAAAAAATAAAGGTAAAATGGTAGTCAAGCTTTAATAAGGTTACAATTCGAACTGTAAAGTTCTCGTTAAAGTTAAACCTGTTTTTAACCTCATTTTTAATGGATAAGATGTAATTTAATTGGTGCTTGGGTTTCGTTAAGTAATATTGATTACTTGTTAACGACAACTTCTTTTAACTGTTTTGTGTCTCAATAGTTCGTTAAAAATAGCTTAAACGCCTACGCGTAAGGAAATTATTATTAAAGTCTTACAATCTTAATTCTTTAGACTAAAGTTTAATGTAGTCTTTGTTTCATTAGAGATTGCCTCTTGCGTGGCCCTCTGCCAACCTCTTCTCTATAAAAGTGAAAGGGCGTCATTGCGAAGGTTCGACCCGAAGCAATCTCTAAAGATACATACAGGATATAAATATAAGTCTCTTTTGCTTTAAGTTATTTAATTTCAGGAGATTGAAGATGTTTGACGGAGTGTTGGTGTCTGAAAAGATTGAAAAATACCGCAGCAATTTCTGAAATTGCTGCGGTATTTTTTTACAACCTTCTTTTAAAATAGTCGTTTAATTTTTAGGCAAACAGCTGTGAGTCAGTTTTTTAAGTTTAAAGAGTTGTCTTTGTCAAAATTCAGAATATTAATATCATACGATAGGTTTAACCTCTAACTTCTAAAAATCTAACGATCAATTGTCATTAATGGACGTTCGGTTTTATTATTGTCCAAAAACATCGTAGAATTCATTTTCGAAATTTGGACATAAAAAGCAGAAAAGCTATTTTTACCACTGTAAGTCAGATGACTTTTAGTTCCTAACAAAACCTTTTAACCTCAGACCCTATGTTGCTATTGGATCGTTTCTCGGCGATAGCTGAATTTCACTTGTGCAGGAGCATTTATCGCTTCTTTCTTCATTTAAGAATTTCCGTATTTTACACCTTAGGTTTTTCTCGCATCCTCGCCATGATGTGCTCTGAGCAGTATGCCATTGGGGTTATTGCAGGCAGTTGGGATTTTAACCATTTCCAGGAATCCGGTCAACTTTATTGCAGGTCAGAAGCATCTGGCTTCAGTGTTTTTTGTAATCAGAAGATATCATTTTAACATGCTAAATCGAACATAATATTTTACAATTAAGGTCTAAATATGAAAAACGCTCAGGATAAAATGAACAGAATAAAGAAGAGACTGGGACTTGCTTTCGGAATTGTGGTTGGAGTTTCGGTATCTGTCATTCTAAATCACTATTTATTTGCTTCACCTTCTTTTTATGAAGTAATGGTGGAAGCAGCTGAAGAAGTAAACAAAGATTGTCCGGTAATGCTTGACCAGGAAACCCGTCTGGACAGTGCCAGTGTTCCATCAGAAAACACATTTATGTACAATTACACGCTGGTCAATTGGGTGAAGGATTCTATTGATGTTAATGCGTTTAATGATACCATGCAACCAATAATTCTTGAAAGTGTGAAGACCAATCGAGAGATGCAAATTTATAGAGAACACAAAACGACAATGGCATACAGCTATTACGATATGAATGGTAGCTTTTTAACGGAAATTGCAGTTACAGCTGATCAATACCTGGTTAAAGAATAATTTTACGAGTCTACATAAAATTTCCTGGAGACCAGAAACCAATAAAAACGGGGCTTTTCTGAATGCCATAGTTTCAGAACCTAAACCAAACTAAAATGAGTTTTAAATTTTACAAACAAGGAATTTCTTTACTGCTGGTCACTTCTTTCATCTTCCTGTCGGGATGTGCTTCCATTGTGAGCAAGGGCACTTATCCAATTTCGGTTAACAGCACACCATCGGGTGCAAAAATTACCGTGAAAGACAAAAAGGGGTCTGATGTTTTCACCGGAAACACTCCGGCCAACTTTAAGCTGAACGCCAGTGCAGGGTTCTTTGCTAAAGCCAGTTATTCAGTAACATTTGAAATGGATGGTTACGAAGCAAAAACAGTTCCTGTAAATTTCTCGCTGGACGGTTGGTATGTTGGAAACATTCTTTTCGGTGGATTGATTGGATTTTTGATTGTTGATCCAGCAAGTGGGGCAATGTGGAAACTGGATACAGAATTTCTGAATGAAACGCTCTCCGGGGTATCCCAAGGCACCGAAGAGGCCTCCTTGAAGGTATTGGAGTTAAAAGATGTTCCTGACAGCTGGGAAGGGAACCTTGTGAAAATTAATTAGCCACGGGTTTGGATTTAAATTCATTGGTGTCCCTCAATATCCAGCAAAGGGCTGTTCATTGCGAATCCAGAGCATTCGGGAAAGCAATCTTAATTTTTAGCGGACACCAATGATTTTAATTGTGAATTGAAGCCTTGAGCTTTGTGGAACTGGTAGAACCTAGTTTTTTTGCCAAAACAAACAGGGGGAGGGTAACAAAAAATGGTATCATTCATGAGCCAAGCTTTTTCCAAACATATCAAAAAGACTAAACAAGAAGTCCTTGACGATTTATTAAACTCAGGTTTCTTTGGTAAAGAAGTACCCGCAACTTATTTCGGACAACTTTCCATGCGTGCATCGATGAACCGGAAGGTGCTAAAGCGTTGATTAACGGGGTTTCGGAGGGGACTACTTCTAATGAAATTAAGGTTAGACCGACATTGGGGAAACGAGAAGTTACTTTGCAGAAAGAAGGTTATGAATTTTGAAAAATTAGAATGGAAAAAAGGTTCAATTTGGTTACAATAAGAAATCTTTTTGGAGTGGTTGGTTTCGCTGTAGATATAGCCACTGGTGCTGTCATGAAATACGATAAGGAATATTATGATGTTGAATTAGAAAAAATACAATAAAAAATTATGGCTTTCGGACTCTCCCCAAAGTACATCCATGAATTCAAACTGGATGAAACAAGCAAAGAACATCTTCTGGTTTGGGCTTGGGAAGCTTCACTGCAACTTGGCTGGGACGTGAGTTTTCTGAGCGATTCAGGCTTTATTGCCTATACCAAAGTTTCCATGACCTCGTGGAGCGAACAAATTACCATTAAGTTTACTGGAGACACTGCAACAATTAAAAGTGAGTGTGCCGGGGCTCAGCTTTTTGATTGGGGCAAAAACAAGAGTAATGTGAAGAATCTTCTTGCAAAGATTGCAGAGGTAAAAAATGTTGTGCCAGCTGATGAGGTTCTGTCAAAATTTGAAGATATACGACAAGTTTTTTCATCGGATGAAAGTCAGTCTCCTTTATCAGTAAAAGGGAAGCTGACTGGGTTTAGTTCCCTTTTCAGGCCTGTTGACGGGTATTTTATTACTCCGATTCTGATGCTTTTGAATATTCTGGTTTTTGCGTTGATGGTGCTTGCAGGTGTTCATTTTATGATGCCGGAGGGGCAGGACTTAATGGATTGGGGTGCCAATTTTCGGCCTCTTACACTGGAGGGACAGCCGTGGAGACTTTTCACCTCCATTTTTTTGCACATCGGGGTAATCCATCTGTTGATGAATCTTTACGCGCTGCTTTACATCGGTGTGTTGCTGGAACCTTATCTGGGAAAAATACGCTTTCTGGCGGCTTATCTAATGTCAGGAATTGCAGCAAGTGTGGCCAGTTTGTGGTGGAACGACTTGACCATCAGTGCAGGTGCTTCCGGAGCGATATTTGGATTGTATGGGGTTTTTCTGGCCTTTTTGAGCACCAACCTGCTTGATCGTTCAGCGCGAAATTCGCTGATGGTAAGTATCGCCGTTTTTGTGGGCTATAACCTGCTTAACGGTTTAAAGCCGGACAGTGGAGTAGACAATGCAGCTCATATTGGTGGATTGTTAAGTGGCTTTGTTATTGGATATGCTTATGTTCCGGGGCTGAAGGCTTTTGACAACCGTTCCATCAAGTTTTCCACCATTGGCATTCTTGCACTCACGCTGTTGATTTCGTCTTATGCAGTTTATCGTTCATTGCCCAACGATATTGCCGAATACGACCAGAAGATGAATGAATTCATTGCCATCGAGGAGCGTGCTCTGGCTGTTTTCAGCCTGCCGGAGAATGCACCCGATGACCAGATATTGTACGAATTGAAAGCCGGTGGGACTTTTTTCTGGAACAAAGGGTTGAAACTTTTAGAGAGCTGTGATAATCTGGAATTGCCAGCGTCAATTGTTAAACATAACGGAAAGTTGAAAGAGTATTGCGGGTTGAGAATCAGGAGCTACGAGTTGATAGCTAAAACGATAGAAGAAGATACTGAGGCTTATGAGAAGGAAATTTTCGGTATCAATCAGGAAATAGAATTGCTTATTGAAGAATTGACAGCAAAACAGTAACAGCGCAAAAAATGATTGAAAAAAAGATGACGATACCTGGCGGGTCGATTCTCAAAAAAGATGATTTCGATTATATCGACTGTTTTCAGGGTGTGATATTTTCCCGGATGAAAGACATCGATATTTCAGAAATAGGGAATCTGTTTCTTTCTTGTGGCCCCGACTGGGCTGACTCCCTAATGACAGTAAGGGACCGCATTGTAGGTGCGTTTGGGTTAAAAACCGGTGCCCAATTGATAAAGGAACAGGACAAGGAAGAATCTCTGAATTTTGTTCCAGGCGAAAGGGTTGGTTTATTTAAAGTGTTTGAAAAAACTGAAAATGAACTAATCATGGGGGAGAATGATTCGCATCTTGACTTTCGGGTTTCAATATTTGTTGATGAACACACCAGCGACATCAGTAAATCGATTTTGAGCTTAACCACCACCGTAATTTTCAAAAACTGGTTCGGACGACTTTATTTCTTTCCGGTGCAGTTTTTCCATCGTTTAATAGTGAAGGCTACGCTCAAAAAAATGCTTCGGAAAATTAACCAGAGCACCAATCGAAATGAAAATAAATCAATGTAACCCATGTGAGTGTTTTTAATTTTTATTCTGCTGTTATTCCCTTTGATAATAGAGGCGCAGGACCAGATTACCAAAAGAAACGGGGAGCAAATTGATTGTATTATTACCAGGGTGAATAATGAGGTAATTTATTCTCCATAATGGAGAAAGACGACTTTCAATTTTTTTTCCGCTGACAGAAGTAAGGAGTTACCAGAAAGAAGGCAATAATACCCCGGATAGCCCTACAACCTCCGGTATCGTGGTTCCCAATGAAGAGATTGTTGTAGATACCTCTAAATATTTGAAAGAGGTAGATGGGTGGGTTAATCTCGCCACTTTCTCTCATAGGATCGGAGTCAATGCTACCGGATGGTCGGTTGATTATTACGGCTACCAGTCTCCGTAGTAGTTCTAAATGGCCTCTTTTCATTAGTTGTTGGCATTGAAAGACTTCAAAACCTACCTGATTGAGAAAACCAGAAATGATGTGGCCGATGTTTCGCTTGAATAGACAAACAGTGAGCTAAAATCTCACTTTTCGGAGACGTCCAAACTTGCAGGTATTTTTTGTATGTCTTACAATTTCCCCAAATTCGAAATTGATTGTCCCAAATAATTCGCAATAAGCATTTTTTCCCTTATTTTTGTGCGCTTTAGCAAAAAGATATAAGAAAAATCAGAAAAAATTCATTGTATGGCCCAGGAAGACGTTTTCAAAAAATTGGTAGCCCATTGTAAGGAGTACGGATTTGTATTTCAGTCGAGTGAGATTTATGACGGTCTTGGTGCCGTTTATGACTACGGGCAAAACGGTGTTGAGCTTAAAAATAACATCAAAAAATATTGGTGGGATTCAATGGTTTTACTTCACGAGAATGTGGTGGGACTGGATTCTGCAATTTTTATGCATCCCACTACATGGAAAGCATCCGGACACGTAGATGCTTTTAACGACCCGTTGATTGACAATAAAGACAGCAAAAAGCGTTATCGTGCCGACGTGTTGATTGAGGATCTGATGGCAAAATTTGAGGGTAAAATCGATAAAGAAATCGAGAAAGCCCGGAAAAAATTCGGAGACGATTTTGACGAGGCTCAGTTTCGCGAAACCAATCCGCGTGTTAAGGCCAATCAGGAAAAGCTGGATGAGGTGCATGGACGTTTTGTGAAGGCCCTCAACGATAACAATCTGACAGAATTGCGCCAGATTATCGTCGATTATGAAGTGGCTTGTCCGCTGTCGGGTTCCAAAGAGTGGACCGATGTTCGCCAGTTCAATCTCATGTTCTCTACCGAGATGGGCTCTACTGCCGAGGGTGCCTCAAAAATTTATTTGCGTCCGGAAACTGCTCAGGGAATTTTTGTGAATTTTCTGAATGTGCAGAAAACAGGCCGTATGAAATTGCCTTTCGGGATTGCACAAATTGGAAAAGCTTTCCGGAATGAAATTGTGGCCCGTCAGTTTATTTTCCGCATGCGTGAGTTTGAGCAGATGGAGATGCAATTCTTTGTTCGTCCCGGCGAGGAGATGAAATGGTTCGAATACTGGAAAGAGATGCGTATGAAGTGGCACAAGTCTATGGGAATGGGCGATGCCAAGTATCGTTTCCACGACCACGACAAGCTGGCACACTATGCCAATGCAGCCACTGATGTGGAGTTTGAGATGCCTTTTGGGTTCAAAGAGGTGGAGGGTATTCACTCCCGTACCGATTTTGACCTTTCTCAGCATCAGGAGTTCTCCGGTAAAAAAATGCAGTATTTCGATCCGGAACTGAACAAGAGCTATGTGCCGTATGTCATTGAGACCTCTATCGGAGTTGACCGTATGTTCCTGAGTATCCTGGCTGGTGCCTACACCGAAGAGGAAGTTCCCGGAAAGGACGGAAAATCCGAATCACGTGTTGTGCTGAAGTTGCCGCCTGTAATTGCGCCTGTAAAATTGGCTATTTTGCCCTTGGTGCGTAAGGATGGGCTGCCTGAAAAAGCGATGGAAATAATGGATCAGTTCAAGTTCGACTTTAACTGCCGGTATGAAGAGAAAGATTCTATCGGAAAGCGTTACCGCCGTCAGGATGCAATAGGAACTCCCTTTTGTATCACTGTTGATCACCAAACGATGGAGGACGATAGCGTAACCATCCGTTACCGCGACAGCATGGAGCAGGAACGGGTGAAGATTTCGGAGTTATACAAAATTATGACGGGACATATTAGCATGAAAGAATTGCTGAAGTCATTGATCTAAATTTTTTTGAAAATATAGTCTCATAAAGAGAGGTTTAAACCCGGCATCTGCCGGGTTTTTTGTTTAAACCGCAGAGGCCTTCAGGGGGTTTGCCTTATTACTCTGTGCCCCTCCTTGCTTCTCTGTGGTTAAGAAAAGAATAAACCACAGAGGTTCACAGAGATGTTTTTTCTTTTTTCCGTGTTTATTTGCGGTAAAAGATTCTCTTCGTGGTATCAGTCCTGTTTTTTCCAGCTAAAGTTGTAAATTTGTCTGTTTCAAACCCTCTGGTTTATGAGAAGAGTAGATACATCCAAGCGCAAAAAGTTTGATTTTCTGGTTATTGGTTCCGGGATGGCCGGCCTTAGTTTTGCTCTCAAGGTAGCAGGCAAAGGAAAAGTTTGTATCATCAGTAAAACAAAACTCGATGAGACAAATACATCTTATGCTCAGGGCGGTATTTCCTCAGTGATGTATGCGCCTGATAATTTTGAGAAACACATTCAGGATACCATGACCGCCGGAGCCGGGTTATGTGACCCTAAGGTGGTGCGCAAGGTGGTAGAAGAAGCCCCCGGGCAAATTGATGAGCTGATTCGCTGGGGTGTGCGTTTCGACAAAGATAAAGAAGGACACTTCGATTTGCACCGGGAAGGAGGTCACTCCGAAAACAGGATTCTGCACCACAAAGACCAGACCGGTTATGAGATTCAGCGGGGATTGGTTCAGGCAGTTCGGGAGCATCCCGATATTGAAGTGCTGGAGGATCATTTTGCCGTGGAAGTCATTACCCAGCATCACCTGGGCCAACTTGTACACCGCTGGCGACGGGACATTGAGTGTTACGGTGCTTATGTACTGAACCGGCGAACAAACAGTGTGGAAACCATTCTCTCGAAAGTAACCCTGATTGCAACAGGAGGTGTCGGTAGTGTGTATCAGACTACTACCAATCCGTCTATTGCTACCGGAGATGGAATTGCAATGGTTTATCGGGCCAAGGGAATTGTGGACAACATGGAGTTTATTCAATTTCATCCCACTTCGTTGTACAATCCGAAAGACCGTCCTTCTTTTCTTATAACAGAGGCCATGCGCGGTTTTGGAGGTATTCTGAAGCGGCGTGACGGGAAAAAGTTCATGCACAAATACGATGAGCGTGAATGTCTGGCCCCTCGTGATATTGTGGCTC